>CAIXSK010000441.1 GCA_903922075.1 uncultured beta proteobacterium
GAACGCATCTTGACCCATTCGAAGTAGTCGCCGATGCCGGCGCCGAGCAGTTGCTCGAAACTCTTCTCCTTGGCCTCCAGCCAGGTGGCGTTCAGCGTTTCCCACATCTCGGTGGTCAGTGTGCCGCGCACGGCGTGGGCGTTCTCGCGGGCCAGGCGCAGGCAGCTATGAATGGACGAGAAATTATCCGGGTCGCTGACCATGAATTTCAGGACATTTTCGCCATTGACCGTCGCGTATTTCTTGGCGAACGCCTCTTCCAGGCTGTTCAGGGCGATGATCGCGTTCCAGCTCTGGTTGGCCGCTTCCTCGGATTGCGGCACGAGAGACATCTGCCAGGTAACGTCAAGCAGGCGGGCCAGATTCTCGGCGCGCTCGATATAGCGCGACATCCAGAACAGGTGATCGGCAGTACGGCTCAGCATGGCTTACTCCTCCAGAACCCAGGTATCTTTGGTACCGCCGCCCTGCGACGAATTGACGACCAGCGAACCCTTGGTCAGCGCGACGCGGGTCAGGCCGCCCGGCACCATGTTCACGCACTGCCCCGAGGACAGTACGAAGGGACGCAGGTCGAGGTGACGCGGCGCGATGCCCTCCTCGACAAAGGTCGGGCAATTGGACAGCGCCAGCGTCGGCTGGGCAATGTAGCCATCCGGCTTGGCGATCAGCAGCTGACGGAAATGCTCGATCTGGTCCTTGGTCGATGCCGGACCGACCAGCATGCCGTAGCCGCCGGCACCATGGACCTCCTTGACGACCAGTTCCGGCAGATGATCGAGCACGTAGGCCAGATCGTCCTTCTTGCGGCACATGTAGGTCGGCACGTTGTTCAGCTTCGGCTCCTCGCCGAGGTAGAAGCGGATCATCTCCGGCACGTAGGGGTAGATCGACTTGTCGTCGGCAACGCCGGTGCCGACCGCATTGGCCAGCGTGACGTTGCCGGCCTGATAGGCGCGGATGATGCCCGGGATGCCGAGCGACGAATCCTCACGGAACACCGTCGGGTCCATGAAATCATCATCGAGGCGGCGGTAGATCACATCGACGCGCTGCGGCCCCTGCGTCGTCCGCATGTAGACCACTTCGTCCTTGACGAACAGGTCGCGGCCCTCGACCAGCTCGACGCCCATCTGCTGGGCCAGGAAGGTATGTTCGAAATAGGCGCTGTTGTAGGCGCCCGGCGTCAGGACGACGACCGTCGGATCGGTCACGCCCTTCGGCGCGACGGCGCGCAGCTTTTCGAGCAGCATGTCAGGATAGTGCTGGACCGGCGCCACCTTGTGTTTGGCGAACAGTTCCGGGAACAGTCGCATCATCATCTTGCGGTCTTCGAGCATGTAGGAGACCCCGGACGGCACGCGCAGGTTGTCTTCCAGCACGTAGAACTCGCCCTCGCCGGCGCGCACGATATCGACCCCGGTGATGTGCGCGTAAATCTGCCCCGGCACGTCGACCCCCTGCATGACCGGGCGGTATTGCGCATTGTTCAGCACCTGCTCGGCCGGGATGACACCGGCCTTGAGAATTTCCTGGTCGTGATAGACATCCCAGAGAAACATGTTCAGCGCCTTGACGCGCTGACGCAAGCCGGACTGCAGGGCCTTCCACTCGGCCGACGGAATGACCCGCGGAATAATGTCGAAGGGAATCAGGCGCTCCTTGCCGGCTTCCTCGCCATAGACGGCGAAGGTAATGCCGACCCGATGAAAGGCCAGATCGGCTTCCGCCCGCTTGCGTTCGATGCGCTCCGGCGGCGTCGCCTTCAGCCAGTCTTCGTAGCCCTTGTAATGCGCCCGGACGCCGCCGTTGGCGTCATACATCTCGTTATAGAAGTTCATCATGTACTCGTCGCTGAGGATGCTCTCGCCAGAGTTATAGCAGGTTCCATACCAAAATCAGTATTTGTTTCCAATCATATAGATAGACACCCGCAAGCAAGCCGTCCAGATAGCGTACGCACCATCCCAGTGCAGACAATCCGACCCGGTGCATGTCCCGGCCCCGGACGACTCATTCCCGGCTGCCACCAAAGTACTAGCACGCCATAGGCAGCGGCACAGAAACATATGCCTTTAGTCGTACCCACTTGACAAATGAACCGCATCTGACACAATGAAATTATAAAAATGCACATAATTAACAAATGCAATAATTAGCATTTCCTGACATGAGATCAATTCGCGTCGCATCTTCATCGGCAAACAGCATCAGCCAGGCCGTCTCCGAGCTGGCTGCCCAGCTTGCCGGGCAGGATTACGCAATCGTTCTCTTCTTCTGCGCCGACAGTTTCGACCAAGCCAGCCTGGCTGTCGCCATGCGCAGCGGTTTCCCTGTCGGGACATCGCTGATCGGCTGCACGACCGCAGGGGAGATAGGCCCCGCTGGCTACCAGCAAGATTCAATCGTTGCCATTGGCCTGCCCGCCGATGATTTTTTCGTGACCACGGCGCTATTGCCACACCTCGACGAATTCAACATTGCCGACTGCGAACAGCAAATCCGCAATGCCCTGCAACGCACGACATCCGATGAGCGGGCCAATGAGATGCAGGGACAGTTCGCCTTTTTGCTGGTCGATGGCCTATCCCGCCGCGAGGAAGCACTGGGCAAGGCGGTCCAGCTCACCCTCGGCAGCATCCCGGTCATTGGCGGCTCGGCCGGGGATTCGCTGCAATTTCGCCAAACCTGCGTCTTCCACGACGGCAGCGCCCACAACAATGCGGCGGTTCTGGCCATCATTTCCACCCGCTTGCGCCATTGTTTCGTCAAAGCGCAGCATTTCGAGCCGACCGCAAATCGCATGGTCATCACCGGCGCTCGCCCGGAAGCGCGGGTCGTCACGGAAATCAACGGCTACCCGGCAGCCACCGAATATGCACGCATCGTCGGCATTCCTCCCGAGCTGCTCAATCCGGATGCCTTCGCCGCCTTTCCGGTCGTTGTGCGGGTCGGCGGGCAGGAATATGTCCGTTCGATCCAGAAGGTGAACCCGGACAACAGTCTGAGTTTCTATTGCGCCATCGACAAGGGGGTCGTACTTTCGCGGGCGCTCGGCGTCGACCCCTTGCGCAACCTGATCGCGGCACTGGATGCGGCCGATGCCGAAATCGGCCCGCTGCAAGCCGTCCTCGCCTGTGACTGCATTCTGCGCAACCTGGAGTTCAAGCAAAGTGGGCAGCTTGAAGAAATCTCGGCGCTGCTGCGCGAACGCAAGGTCACCGGCTTTCTTTCCTTCGGGGAACTGCATCGCGGCATCCACGTAAACCAGACCTTCAACGGCATTGCCTTCGGCCAGCCCTCCAAGCACAAGGGGCAAGGAACATGATTTCCCGTCCCCTGATCCCGATCAACACCCATACCACCTCCGCACCAGGCGCGGCGGCAGACGAGATCGCCCGCCGCGACAAGATCATCGACGTCCTGATGAACCGCATCGAACAGGATATCGGACAGCAGGCTTCGGATTACAGCTTCTTCCAGACCGCCATCCTGCTCGATACCAAGGTTCGCGAGCGCACCGCCCGACTGGACGAGGCGATGGTCGCGCTAAAACAAACCAACGCCGCGCTCGAGCTGGAAAAGCAGGCCGTCGAGGCCGCCCAGGCCCGCTTATTTGCCGCCTTCAGCAACAGTTCTGACGGTTTTGCGCTGTTCGATGCCGATGATCGGCTGAGCATGGCCAACCAGCAGTTCCTGGAAATCTGGCAGGCCGCCGGCAGTCCCGCCAACCAGCTGGAGGGTGAAACCTTCGAGGCCTTGATCAGCCAGCTCCAGGATGCCGCCCCGGGCAGCGACTGGCCAGCCCGCTGGCAGTTCCTGCATCGAGGCGTGCGCAGCGGCGAGGCGGCAACCATCGAACTGCACGTTCGCGACGACCTGTGGATTCGCCTCTCCGAACGACCGGCCGGCGATGGGAGCATTGTTGGCACCTACGCCGACATCAGCGAGATCAAGCAGCGCGAAACCCAGCGCCGCGAGCGCGAGCTGGCCGAACAGGCAGCCCTGCTCCAGACCACGCTGGACAACCTGCCCCAGGGGGTTGTCGTTTTCGACGCCGACGACCGCCTCCTGGTCTGGAACAATCGACTGCTCGCCATGCTCGACCTGCCCGACGGCGAACTGGTGCAGCGCATGCCGCGCCGCAGCCTCTCCAAGGTTCTGGCGCCGCTACCGCCGACGCAGGAAATACAGGATCAATCCGAATGGATCATGGTCGACGGACGAACCTTGAGCATCCGCTACGCGACGATGCCTGGCGGCGGTTCGCTGATGACGCTGACCGACATTACGCTTCGTCGCCTGCAGGAAATCCATATTCAGCAACTGCTCGACGAACTGCGCGCCACCTTCGAAAACGCCCACGTCGGCATCGTCCATCTCCGCAACCGGGCATTCGTCAATTGCAATGCCCGGATGGCCGAACTTTTCGGCTGGGATTCGCCGGAATCCCTGATCGGAAAAACCACGGAAGCCATCTACGCCTGCCGCCAGGACTGGATTGAAGACGGTGAAATGGCTTATGACGAGCTCGCCATGACCGGCGTCAGCGACCGTGAGTATCTGTTTTCCAAACGCGATGGGACGCCAGTTTGGTGCCACCGCACCGGCCGCGCAATCAATCCGAAGGACCCTCAGGGCGGCTCGATCTGGGTCTTTGCCGACATCACCCAGCGCCGCCAGCAGGAGGCCCAGCTACGACTGGCCCACACGGTTTTCGAGCACAGTTCGGAAGCTCTGATGGTCACCGATCGCGCCGGCATCATCGCCGACGTCAATCGCGCTTTTACGATCGTTACCGGATACTCCGCCGAAGAAGCCATCGGCCAGCCGGCCAGTTTGCTGAACTCTGGTCATCAGCCACCGGCGTTCTACGCTGAAATGTGGCAGACCCTGCTCGCCACCGGGCGCTGGAGCGGGGAACTGATCGACCGTCGCAAGAACGGCGAGTGCTATCCGAAATGGCTGTCGATTTCGACTGCCTACGGTCAGCACGGAGAAATCGTCAATTTCATCGGATCGTTCCAGGATATTTCGGAACGCAAGGCCGCCGAAGAAAAAATCCGCTTCCTGGCCCATCACGACCCCCTGACCACGCTGCCCAACCGCCTGCTGCTGCGCGACCGCTTCGGGCAGGCTATCGAGCAATGCAAACGCACGGGCAAGTTGATGGCATTCATGTTCCTCGACCTGGACGAGTTCAAGTGCATCAATGACTCGCTGGGCCACCGTGTCGGCGACGAACTGCTGATCGCCGTCGTCCAGCGTTTCAGGGACTGTCTGCGTGAAACCGACACGATCAGCCGCCAGGGTGGCGACGAATTCGTCATCCTGCTGGGTGACATCGACAGCCCGGTCGCCGCCGCCGCCGTCGCCAACAAGATACTGAACAGCATGACCCCGGCCTTTGACATCCAGGGCCAGCAGATCAATTCGTCAGTGTCCATCGGGATCGCGATGGCACCGATCGATGGCGGCGATTTCGACATGTTGTTGCAAAAGGCCGATATCGCGATGTACAACGCCAAGGAGCGCGGGCGTGGGCGTTTCAGCTTCTTCCGGCAGGACATGAACGATGCCGCGCTGAACCGCCATCATCTCGTCAACGCCATGCACAAGGCGCTGGACGACGGCCAGTTCCGACTGCATTACCAGCCCCAGACGTCGATTCAGGACAACAGCCTGATCGGCAGCGAGGCGCTGCTGCGCTGGATCATGCCGAATGGCAAATCGATCAGCCCGGTGGAGTTCATCCCGATCGCCGAAGAAACCGGGCTGATCCTGCCCATCGGCGAATGGGTGATCGGCGAAGCCTGTCGCCAGTTGCGTCAATGGCACGATGCCGGCCTGGCGATAAAAACAGCCGTCAACGTCTCCGGCGTACAGATCTATCACGCGGACATCCCGTCGCTGCTCGCCAAACACACACGGGAAGCCGGTATTGCCCCCTCGGCCATCGAGGTCGAACTGACCGAATCGACACTGATGAAGGACAGCCAGATCGTCCGCGAGGTAATCCGCGAATTCAAATCTCTTGGCTGCTCGGTCGCCATCGACGATTTTGGCACCGGCTACTCCAGCCTGGCCTATCTGAGCCGCTTCCAGGTCGACAAGCTGAAAATCGACCGCTCGTTCATCGCCGGCTCTGCTGCCAGCGAAGAAGACCGGGCGATTGTCCGGGCCATTACCCAGATGGCGCATGCCCTCAAGCTGAACGCCGTCGCCGAAGGCGTCGAGACGCCCGCCCAGCTATCCTTCCTGAACGCTTGCGGCTGCAACGTCGCCCAAGGCTATCTGATCAGCCACGCCCTGCCCGCCGAGGAATTCAAGCGCTTCGCCAACCAGCCACGTCCCTCCCCCGAACTCGACTGGTGTCTTTGAGGCCTGGGCCATCTAAAATCCGGACGTAAAAAAACCGCCGGCAGACCCGGCGGTTTTTTGTTTGAACGCTTGGCTTGCTTAGGCGCGTTCGAAGATCACGGCGATACCCTGACCGCCACCGATACACATGGTGACCAGCGCGTACTTGCCACCGATGCGTTCCAGTTCGTACAGCGCCTTGGTGGCGATGAACGCACCGGAGCAGCCGACCGGGTGGCCGAGGGCGATGGCGCCGCCGTTCGGGTTGGTTTTGGCCGGGTCGAGACCGAGCACCTTGGAAACCGACAGCGCCTGGGCGGCGAAGGCTTCGTTGGATTCGATGACGTCCATCTGGTCCAGCGTCAGGCCAGCCTTCTTCAGGGCCAGCTTGGTAGCCGGGATCGGGCCTTCGCCCATGAGTTCGTTCGGCACGCCGGCGACGGCGTAGCCAGCGATGCGGGCCATCGCCTTCTGACCGGCCTTGGCAGCGACATCGGCGGCGGCCAGCACGAAGAAGGCAGCGCCGTCATTGATGCCGGAGGCGTTGCCGGCGGTTACGGTGCCGCCGTCCTTCTTGAAGGCCGGCTTCATCTTGCCCAGCGATTCCATGGTCGTGCCACGCTTGACGTGCTCGTCGGTGTCGAACACCACTTCACCCTTGCGGGTCTGCTTGACGATCGGCATGATCTGCGACTTGAAGTGGCCGGCGTCGATGGCGGCCGCCGCGCGACGCTGCGATTCGACAGCAAAGGCATCCTGCTCTTCACGGGTGATGCCATGCTTGGCGGCCAGGTTCTCGGCGGTGATGCCCATGTGGCCAACGCCGAACGGGTCGGTCAGCACGCCAACCATCGAGTCGATGGCCTTGGTGTCACCCATGCGCGCGCCGGAGCGCAGCGCCGGCAGCAGGTAGGCCGCCTTGGACATGACTTCGACCCCGCCGCCAACACCGTAGTCGGCATCGTTCAGCATGATGTTCTGGGCGGTGGTGACAATACCCTGCAGACCGGAAGCGCACAGGCGGGAAACCTGCATGGCGACGGAATCCATCGACAGGCCGGCCTGGATGGAAGCGACACGGGAAACGTAGGCGTAGCGGGAATCGGTCGGCATCGTGGTGCCGACGGTAACGTAGTTGATAGCCTGGGGATCGACTCCGGAACGAGCCACGGCCTCCTTCATGACGATACCGGCCAGCTCGGAAGATTCGAAATCGGCCAGTGCGCCACCGAAGGTACCGATAGCGGAACGAACTGCGCTCAGAACGACAACATCTCTGCTCATGAAACCACCTCCACTTGAAATTAGTCAGCCCACCAGGCTGGCGAGCCCCAACAAAAACAGCAACAACATCCACAACACCGTAGCTCGCCAGACGAGGCCCACGGCACTTTGCATGAATTCAACATCGGCCGGGTCACCCAGACCCAGTTCCGCACGATCGGACACTTCCACGCCCTCCGCGACCGGCCGACCCAACTGAACACCCAGCGCCCCGGCACCAGCAGCGAGTACCACTCCCAGATCACGATCCGGCCATTGGGCCGACTGGGTCCGCCAGCAGTAAGCCGCATCCTCGAAATCACCGACGATGGCGAATGCCGACGCAGTAGCGCGCAGGGGCAGCCAGTCGATCATACCGAAAACCTGGTGCGGGAATGCGGAAAAATCGTTGTGCTGCGCAGCATTGGCGGCCTGCCAGCGATCGCGAACGATCAGCGCCAAGCGGTACAGCAGGGCACCGCAGGGCCCGGGCAGGATGATGAACCAGAGCAGCACGGCAAAGACGTGGCGATGCGATGCACCCAGCGCGCCTTCGATGGAAAGGCGGGCGATATCTTCGGAGTTCAGACCGGAGGTCGAGCGCCCCTGCCATTCGCCGAGCAGTTGCCGGGCCCGTTCGAGGTCGCCGAGGTTCAGCGCCAGTTGTATTTCGGTGTAGTGATGGCTGAACTGCCGGAAGCCCATGGTCAGGTAAAGCACGCCGATATTGAGCAGCAGCCCGAGGATGGGACTCAGCGAGTAGAGCAGGCCATAGGCCAGCCCGACCAGCAGAACCGGCAGCAGCACAGCCATGCACCAGGCGAGCACGCCATGGCGGTAGGCGCCGGCGTTGAAACGGGATTCGATGAAATCCGCCCAAGCGCCCAGCGGTTCGGCGATCACACGCCGGTAATCAAGGGGTTGCAGCTGCTCGATGAGAAAGACTGCAATCAGCGAGAGAAGACTCATTTGGGGCCGAGGATTGCCGTATTCGGCTTATTTTGTGTATCAAGGTGTCACGATACCACAAGCATCGGTGCCGTGGAGCAGGCCGAGACGCTCGGTCAGCGAACGGATCATGCCGGCCGTTGCGCCCCAGATGAAATAGTCGCCATAAGGCATGGCAAAGTAATTACGCAGGGCGCCGCGATAGTGCAATGAATGGCGCTGATGGTTGGCCGGATCGAGCAGGAAGGCGAGCGGCACCTCGAAGATTTCGGCCACCTCGAAGGGGTCGGGCTGCAGGTCGAAGGGCGGCCGCACCAGCGCGACGACCGGCGTGATGCGAAAACCCGTGCCCGTCCGGTATTCCGGCAAAAAACCGAGGATTTCGATCCGCCCGCGCGCCAATCCAATTTCTTCCTCGGTTTCGCGCAGGGC
>CAIXSK010000442.1 GCA_903922075.1 uncultured beta proteobacterium
CCAGCCCCTGCTTGATCGCGATGGCCTGGCGGATGGCGATCACCGAGGTCGGGATCAGCGTGATGCCGGCCGTGTTGAGGACCAGGAACATGATCATCGGGTTGCTGGCCGTGTCCTTCTGCGGATTGATCTCCTGCAGCTCGCGCATCGCCTGCAGGCCGAGCGGGGTCGCCGCGTTGTCGAGGCCGAGCATGTTGGCGCTGGCGTTCATCACGATGCTGCCGCTGGCCGGGTGGCCGGCCGGGATGTCGGGAAAGACGCGGCGAAAAAAGGGCGCCACCAGGCGGCCGAAGAGCTGGATCAGGCCGCCCTTTTCGCCGACTTTCATGATCCCCAGCCAGAGGCTCATGACGCCGACCAGGCCGATGGAAATGTCGAAGCCGGTCTTGGCCGAGTCGAACAGCCCGTTGAGCACCCGCGCAAAGACATCGAGGTCGCCCTGCAGCAACTGGACCAGCGCCGCGACAAAGCCGACGAGGATGAAGGCAACCCAGATTTTATTGAGCACAGGCGGCGCGGCGTGAGGATGGCAAGGCCGCCAGTCTAGCCGGCCGGCCGGCGGCTGTCACCGCGGCGTCATGCGGCGAAAATCGGCAGCCCCCACGGCGCCCGCAGGCGCTCGTACTCGGCCTGCGGCAACTGGACCAGCAGCGGCCCGGCGGCGCCATCCAGCCAGCCGGCGATTTCGCTCATGTCGGCCAGCGCCAGCGCCGTGCAGCCGGCCGTCGGCACGCCCGGCGCCGCCCAGACGTGCAGGAAGATGCACGAACCCGCCCCCGGCAACGGCGCCTCGGCGTTGTGGGCGACGACCGCACCGACGACGTAGCGCTCGTCGGTGCGCCGCATGTCCTCGCACGACACCCAGTCCGGACGGGCGATCATCGACTGGTCGACGATCCGGTTGTAATGCACCGAGGCCGGGTCGTCGATCGCCTTGAGCTCGGGCGTGGCGTGAAGATAGGGCAGCTTCGCGGCGCGGGCGAAAGCGCTGTCCGGGGCGGCATCGCCAAACAAGGCGGTGATCGCGAAAACCCCGGCCGGCGCCCGGCCGTCGCCCTCGCGCTTGTCCGGCAATCCGCCAGTCACCGGCGCGTGCAGCCCCCGCCCCCAGGCCAGCCCGGCGCGACCGAGCATCGCCGGCATCGCCGCGCCGACCGCCAACCAGTCGCCGCCGGGCCGGCGCTCGAAACGCTGCAGGCGGGCGCAGGTCGCCTCGCCGTCGGCGGCGAGGCAGAGCAGGAGCTGGCGGCAGGTGGCGGGCAAAGGCGTCATGCGGAGCAATCGGATCAAGGCGAAGGGACAAAATGTGATTTTGGCCTTTTTTTCCGGCCGACCGTAGCATTTGCCGCTTTTTGCCGCCGCCGGCGCCAAACGGCGCGCCATATCCTGCTACTATTTTCTGCGACAAGGCAGCAGCGATCCGGCGCCAGGGAATGGGGAATTCCCGCCGGAGGCTGACCAAAAACACCCAAACGGGGGGCGCATGAGCGAAAACCAGCTTTCCAGAATCCGGGCCGAAGCGCCGCTGGTTCACAACATCACCAACTACGTGGTCATGAACAGCACGGCCAACGCCCTGCTGGCGCTCGGCGCCTCGCCGGTCATGGCGCACGCCGGCGAGGAGGTCGAGGCGATGGCCGGACTGGCGCGGGCGCTGGTCATCAACATCGGCACGCTCAGCCCGTCCTGGGTCGAGGCCATGCACCGGGCGATGAAACTCGCCGCCAGCCGCGGCATTCCCATCGTGCTCGA
>CAIXSK010000443.1 GCA_903922075.1 uncultured beta proteobacterium
GGCAGGCCGCTTCCTCGCAGACGGTGTGCAGCTTCTTTTCGCGCAGCATGGTCTTGATTTCGCCGAAGCGCCCGGCGCTGTTGCCGGCCTTGACGCGGATCCATTCGGGTTTGCGCAGCGGTGCATCGACCGGGACGATCTTGATCGGGATGCGCGCGGTTTTCAGTTCGCCTTTTTGTTTGACGCCTTTTTCAGCCATGTTGTGAGTCCAGTTGCTGTAGCAAGTGTTGTGAAAGTTGCTCGCCCGCCTCGTGAGCGGTGAGCGGCAGGTTCAGGTCTTTGGTCTGGATGACCTTGAGTCCAGCATAGCCGCAGGGATTGATTGCGGCAAAGGGGGAAAGATCCATATCGACGTTGAGCGACACGCCGTGGTAGGAGCAGCCGTTGCGGATGCGCAGGCCGAGGGCGGCGATCTTGGCATCGCCGACATAGACGCCGGGGGCGCCGTCGCGGCGCTCGGCAGTCACGCCATGGGCGGCCAGCAGGTCGATGACGGCCTGCTCGATGGCGCTGACCAGTTCGCGCACCTTGATCTTCAGGCGGGGCAGGTCGAGCAGCAGGTAGATCACGACCTGGCCGGGGCCGTGGTAGGTGACCTGGCCGCCGCGGTCGATCTTGACGATCGGGATGCCGACATCCTTGAGGATGTGCTCCGGCTTGCCGGCCTGGCCGAGCGTGTAGACCGGCGGATGCTCGACGATCCACAGTTCGTCCGGCGTTTCCTTGGTGCGAGCGGCCGTGAACGCCTGCATGGCCTGGAAGGTCGGGGCATAGTCGACCCGGCCCAGGCGTTTGACAACAGGCGTCACAGCACCACTTTGATCATCGGGTGACCACTGAGATCGGTGTACAGCGCGTCGAGTTGCGGCTTGGAGCGGGCGATCACGGTGCAGGTCAGGCTCAGGTAGTTGCCGCCCGAGCTGGCACGCATTTCCATCGTGGCGCCGTCGAAATCCGGGGCGTGCATGGTGACGATTTCAAGGACGACCTGCGCCAGGCTGTCGTCAGCCTTGCCCATGATCTTGAGCGGGAATTCGCAGGGGAATTCGAGGAGGGTGTCCTTGTAGGAAGCCATTTCAGCCTTTGCGCATGACGGTGTTTTTGAAATCCTGGTACCACTGCCACATCTTTTCGCCGAGCGGGCCGGGTTTGCCGGAGCCGACCGGCTGGCCGTCGAGGGTGGTGATCGCCAGGATTTCCTTGGTCGAAGAGGTCATCCAGACCTCGTCGGCGCGGCGAAGTTCAGATTCTTCGATTTCGGCGATTTTTACCGGCTGACCGTAGCATTCGGCCAGTTCGAGGATCACGTCGTAGGTGATGCCGGGCAGCATCAGCTGCGTCTTGGGCGGGGCGAGCAGCACGCCTTCCCGGACCACGAAGATGTTCGAGGCGGCGCCTTCCTTCATCAGGCCGTCGCGGATCAGGATCGCTTCGGCGCAGCCTTGGTCGACCGCCTGCTGGCGGGCCAGCACGTTGGCGAGCAGGGAGATGACCTTGAGGTCGCAGCGCGCCCAGCGCTGGTCCGGCACGGTGATCGCCGCGACGCCCCTGGCCCGGATTTCGGCCGGCGTGGTGACCAGCGGCGAGGCGAAGGCAAAGGCGGTTGGCGGCACCGAGGCCGGCGGGAAGGCGTGGTCGCGCTTGTCGTCGGCGCCGCGGGTGACCTGCAGGTAGATCGACTGGTCGTCCCAGGGGGCGGCCTCGATCAGCTTCAGGACGACGGCTTTCCAGTCCTCAAGCGGCAACGGGTTGGCCAGCTTGATGCCGTCCAGCGTCGCCTGCAGGCGCTGCAGATGCTCGTCGAGCCGGAAGGCGCGGCGCGAATAGACCGGAATGACCTCATAGACGCCGTCGCCGTACAGAAAGCCGCGGTCGAGCGGCGAAATGCCCGCCTCGGCCAGCGGCAGGAAGCGGCCATTGAGATAGACGGGATCGGCGACGTAGGGGGTCACGGGGTTATACGAACCACAGGCGGATGGTGTCGAAGATGCGAACGAAGATATTGCCGAGTTCGATTTTTTCAAGCGCGATCACCGGATATTCGCCATAAGTCTGGCCATCGATGCTGACCTTCAGCGTGCCGAGCTTCTGGCCGGCCTCGATCGGCGCGATCAGGCGCGGTTCGGCGACGAAATCCTTGCTGACTTTCTCGGCGTAGCCCTTCGGCACGGCAATCGACAGGTCGGCGGCAAAGCCGGCCTTGACCTCGTTCTGCGA
>CAIXSK010000444.1 GCA_903922075.1 uncultured beta proteobacterium
GCCGGAGCGCTTGATCAGTGCCTGCAGCTCGCCGACGATGCCGCGGCGGAAGCTGAGGACGCAGATCACGAAGATGACGCCCATGATCACCGTTACCCAGGAACCGACTGAATCGGCGAGCTGGGTTTGCAGGGAAACGATGGTCGCGGCGCCGACGATGGGGCCGAGGATGGTGCCCAGGCCGCCAAGCAGGGTCATCAAAACCACCTCCCCCGACGCATGCCAATGGACGTCGCTGAGCGAGGCGAGCTGGAAGACCAGGGTCTTGGTTGCCCCGGCCGTGCCGGCCAGCGCCGCGGAAATGATGAAGGCGATCAGCTTGAACTTGTTGACGTCGTAGCCGAGCGAGATGGCGCGCGGCTCATTCTCGCGGATAGCCTTGAGGATCTGGCCGAACGGCGAGTGGATGGTGCGGTAGATGACAAAGAAGCCGGCGCAGAAGATGGCGAATACCAGGTAATACATGGCGAGATTGTCGGAAAGGTCGACAACGCCGAACAAATGGCCGCGCGGCACGCCCTGCAGGCCGTCCTCGCCGCCGGTTTCCTTGATCTGGAGGGCGAGGAAGAAGACCATCTGGGCCAGGGCCAGGGTGATCATCGCGAAATAGATGCCGGTGCGCCGAATGGCCAGCACCCCGAACAGCCAGCCGAGCAGGCCGGCCGCCACGGTGCCAGCGAGGATGCCGACTTCCGGCGTGACGCCGATGTCGCGCACCATCATGCCGCAGACGTAGCCGGCCGTGCCGAGGAAGGCGGCGTGGCCGAACGAGAGCAGGCCGGCAAAGCCGAGCAGCAGGTTGAAGGCGCAGGCAAACAGCGCGTAGCAGAGGATTTTCATCAGAAAGGTCGGATACACCGCGAAGGGTGCGATCAGGCCGATCACGAACAGCGCGCCGAACAGCAAGGGCAGCTTCGTTTCCAGGTAGTTTGTCGAGTTCATGTGTTTTCCCCCGCCGCCTCAAGACTTGCCGAACAGGCCGGCCGGGCGGACCAGCAGGACGATGACCATGATCACGAAGACGACGACGCTGGACGCTTCCGGGTAGAACACCTTGGTCAGGCCTTCGACCAGACCGAGGCCGAGACCAGTCAGGATGGAGCCCATGATCGAACCCATGCCGCCGATCACGACGACCGCGAAAACGACGATGATCAGGTTGGAGCCCATCAGCGGATTGACCTGGAAGATCGGTGCCGCCAGCACGCCGGCGAAGGCAGCCAGCGCCACACCGTAGCCGTAGGTGAAGGTGATCAGCAGCGGCACGTTGATGCCCAGGGCCTGGACCATGGCCGAATTCTCGGTGCCGGCGCGCAGGTAGGCGCCGAGCTTGGTCCGTTCAATCATGTACCAGGTGCCGAAGCAGACGGTCAGCGAGGCGATGATGACCCAGCCGCGATAGATGGGCAGGAACATGAAGCCAAGATTGACGCCGCCAGTCAGCGCTTCAGGTACCTCGTAGCTTTCGCCGGAAATGCCGAACTGGTCGCGGAAGATGCCTTCGAAGATCAGTGCCAGGCCGAAGGTCAGCAGCAGGCCGTAGAGATGGTCCAGCTTGTACAGCCGGCGCAGCATCAGGCGCTCGATGACGACGCCGACGACGCCGACGATCAGCGGAGCGGCAATCAGCGCCACCCAGTAGCTGATGCCGAAGCGGGTCAGCGCGATCCAGGCGACAAAGGCCCCCATCATGTACTGCGCGCCATGGCAGAAATTGATGATGTTCAAGAGGCCGAAGATGATCGCCAGCCCAAGGCTGAGGATGGCGTAGAAAGAACCGTTGATCAGGCCGACCAGCAACTGGCTACCGAGCAGGGCGGTCGGGATTCCGAAAATTTCCATGGCAGGCTCCGGTCCCGGCGCAAACCGCGGTTCGCGCCGGGCATTGCGATAACGCTTACTTCTTGATCAGCGGGCAGCGCGACAGGGCCAGCGGCTGGAAGGCCTCGGCCGCCGGGATGGTCGCCTTGATCGTGTAGTAATCCCACGGATACTTCGAATCGGCCTGCTTCTTGACCTGGACCAGGTACATGTCGTGCACCATCCGGCCATCGTCGCGGATCTGACCGTTCTTGGCGAAGAAATCGTTGATCGGCGTCTTCTTCATCATCGCCATGACCTTGCTCGTATCGTCGGTACCGGCCGCCTTGACCGCCCGCAGGTAGTGGTAGATCGACGAGTACTGGCCAGCCTGGACCATGGTCGGCATCTTTTTCTGCTTGTCGAAGAAGCGCTTGGACCAGGCGCGGGTCTCGTCGGTGCGGTCCCAGTAGAAACCGGTAGTCAGGAACATGCCCTGGGTCGGCTTGAGGCCCAGCGCATGGACGTCGGTGATGAACATCAGCAAACCGGCCAGCGACTGCGTCGGCGTGATGCCGAACTCGGCCGCCTGCTTGATGGCGTTGGTGGTGTCGGCACCGGCATTGGCCAAGCCGATGACCTGGGCGCCGGAAGCCTGGGCCTTGAGCAGGAAGGACGAGAAGTCGGAGCCTGGGAAGGGGTGGCGGACCGAACCCACCACCTTGCCGCCGTTGGCGGTGACGACGGCGGCAGAATCCTTCTCCAGTGCATGGCCGAAGGCATAGTCAGCGGTCAGGAAGAACCAGCTCTTGCCGCCCTGCTTGGTCACCGCCTTGGCCGTGCCGTTGGCCAGCGCATAGGTGTCGTAGGTGTAGTGGACCGAGACGTCGTTGCACTGCTCGTTGGTGATCGGCGTCGAGGCCGGACCGTTCATGATCGCCAGGCGATCCTTTTCCTTGGCCACTTTCATCACGGCCAGCGCCGTAGAGGTGGTCACCAGTTCGGTCACAGTGTCCACGTTCTCGCGTTCGATCCATTCCCGCGCCTTGTTGGAGGCGATGTCGGCCTTGTTCTGGTGGTCGGCGGTGACCATTTCGATCTTGAAGCCCGGTTTCTCGTTGGCGATGAAGTCGTCGATGGCCATCCGGGTGGCGAGCACCGCCCCCGAGCCGGCGAGGTCGGAATAAGTGCCCGAGAGGTCGGTCAGTACGCCGATTTTCACGGAACCGCCAGAAACCTGGGCCTGGGCGTTGAAGGAAAGCGCGGCCAGGGCGGCAGCGCAGGCGGTGGTCATGAATATTTTCGATACCATGGTGACTCCTTCTTAGAGTGGGCGGGCTCGCTCAGACACCGAGCGTTCGATGCAGCCAGTCCATCTTGTCCGGAAGTTCCTCCCGGGTGATGGTGGCGATTATTTCTCCGTGTTCGAGCACGTAATGGCGGTCGGCCAGCGGTGCGGCGAAACGGAAATTTTGTTCAACCATAATGATGGTGAAACCGCGCTGCTTGAGTTCGGTGATCACCTCGCCCAGCTTCTTGACAATCACCGGGGCCAGGCCTTCGGTGATTTCGTCGAGGAGCAGGAGCTTGGCCCCCGTTCGCAGGATGCGCGCCATCGCCAGCATTTGCTGTTCTCCGCCGGACAGCTTGCTGCCCGGGCTGTTTTTGCGTTCCTTCAAATTCGGGAACATCTCGTAGAGTTCTTCGAGCGACATGCCACCGGTGGCCACGACCGGCGCCAGGGTAAGATTTTCCTCGGTGCTCAGCGAGGCGAAGATAGCCCGCTCCTCGGGGCAATAGCCCACGCCGTGGTGAGCGATCTTGTGCGTCGGCACCTGGATGATCTCGTTGCCGTTGAGCATGATCGAACCGGTCCGCCGGCCGACCATGCCCATGATAGACTTCAGCGTAGTGGTGCGCCCTGAGCCGTTGCGGCCGAGCAAGGTGACACATTCGCCCTTGGCGACGCTGAGATCGATGCCGTGCAGGATGTGCGATTCGCCGTAGAACGAATGGAGGCGGGTCAGGCGCAGGTATTCGGGTTGTGGTTTGAAGGCACTGGTCATGGTCGGGTCAGGTTCAATGGTGCGCGTCGTTGATGTTGTCGGAGCCGACGTAGGCGGCCAGCACCTGGGGATTCTTCGAGACCTCGTCGTAAGTCCCTTCGGCCAGCACACTGCCGCGGGTCAGCACGGTGATCCGGTCGCACAGGTTGGCGACCACCGACAGGTTGTGCTCGACCATCAGCACGGTGCGGTTGGCCGAAACCTTGCGGATCAGCGCGACCACCCGCTCGATGTCCTCGTGGCCCATGCCCTGCGTCGGCTCGTCGAGCAGCATCATGTCCGGTTCGAGGGCCAGGGTCGTGGCGATTTCCAGCGCCCGCTTGCGGCCGTAGGGCATGTCGGCCGTCACGCTGTCGGCGAAGCTGCCGAGGTCGACCGATTCGAGCAGGGCCATGGCCTGGTCGTTCAGTTGATTCAGGCTCTTTTCCGATTTCCAGAAATGGAATTCGGTACCCAGCTTGCGCTGCAGGCCGATGCGGACGTTTTCCATGACCGTCAGATGGGGAAAGGTCGCCGAAATCTGGAAGGAGCGGACGAAGCCGCGGCGCGCCGTGACGGCCGGCGCCTCGTGGGTGATGTCCTCGCCCTTGAAATGGATGGTCCCGGCGGTCGGCGGCAGGAACTTGGTGACCAGGTTGAAGACGGTCGTCTTGCCGGCGCCGTTCGGGCCGATCAGCGCATGGATGGTGCCGCGTTGCACCTTGAGATTGACATCGGAAACGGCGGTGAAGCCCTTGAACTCCTTGGTCAGGCCGCGTGTTTCCAGAATGGTGTCGCTCATCGATTCTCCTGACGACATGACGCAGGCCCGTCTACGGGCCCGTAACGAAGAGGATAGCCCGCTGCGGCCTCCCGTGACCTCGGACAATCCGGGATCGCGCTCGGTTCTATCACTTTGCGGGGCACCACGGGAGCCATCTCATAATTTTGAGTTATCCCTATCGAAACCAATTTACATACGTTTGATTATTGCATGATTACAGCGCTTGCCAAGCCTCTGCAGCAAGCGGTTTCGACGGAATAGCCGGCGAATCGCCCGATGGCTCGGCGCCGATGCAGCAAAGTCTCGGAAAATCGACGAAAATCCGGGCATGCATCCCGAACGCAACGTCGACCTCAGGCCCCTCAACACCCTCGCCCTGCCCGGCCGGGCGGCCCGCTACCTGGCCATCACCGCGCCCGGCCAACTGGCCGATGACGAACTGGCCGCCGACCGGCGCTTCATCCTCGGCGGCGGCAGCAACCTCGTGCTGACCGGCGATTTCGCCGGCCTCGTGCTGCACATGGCGATTCCCGGCAAACGCCTGGCGAGCGAAGACGCCGAGGCCTGGTACGTCGAAGCCGGCGCCGGCGAGAACTGGCACGACTTCGTGCAATGGACGCTGGCCCAGGGCTGGCCGGGGCTGGAAAACCTGAGCCTGATTCCCGGCACGGTCGGCGCCGCGCCGATCCAGAACATCGGCGCCTACGGCCTGGAAGTCGGCGAACTGCTTCACACCGTGACCGCCTGGGATTTTGAAAAACGGGCATTTTTTAGCCTCGACCGTAGCATTTGCCGCTTCGGCTACCGAGACAGCGTCTTCAAGCAGGAAGGCTGGCACTTGAACGGGCGGATCGCCATCACCACCGTTGTTTTTCGCCTGCCCAAAGTCTGGCAGCCCAGGCTGCGCTATGCCGACATCGGCCAGGAACTGGCGGCGCGCCAAATCGCCACACCAACCGCCCGCGATGTGGCCGACGCCATCATTGCCATCCGCCAGCGCAAGCTGCCCGACCCGGCGGTGACGCCGAACGCCGGCAGCTTCTTCCACAATCCGGCAGTCAACGCGAGTCAGGCCGAGGCACTGGCCGCCGCCTACCCCACCCTGCCCCGCTACGCGCAGCCCGAC
>CAIXSK010000445.1 GCA_903922075.1 uncultured beta proteobacterium
ATATTTTCCCTGGCCCGTTTCCAGCCTTTCAGGCAAGGCATACAGCGTCTAGAATCCAAGGCACAAAACCGAAACCATCCAATAGCTACGGAGACATCCCATGACGCTTTCCACCCGCCGCCGCTTTTTTCTGGCGCTCGCAGCATCGCTGCTGACCAGCTTCGCCCCGGTTCAGGCCGACGAGGAAATGGACGCGATACTCAAGCGCGGTCGCCTGAGCTTCGCTGTCTACAACGAATTCCCGCCCTACTCCGATAACGAAAAAGGCCTTGATGTCGACATCGCCAAGGCGCTCGCCGCCAAGCTGGGACTGAAAGCCGAAATCATCGGCTTCAAGGCCGGCGAGGAAATGGCCGACGACCTCCGCAACATGGTCTGGAAAGGCCATTACCTGCGCGGCAACCCGGCCGACGTAATGATGCGCGTGCCGGTTGACCCGATTCTCGCCAAGGGCAACGACAAGGTCCGCATCTTCGCTCCCTACCATTACGAAGTGATCGGCATGGCCCGCGTCGCGTCGCGTATCCCGACCCCGGCCGGCTCGGCGGCGGTCGCCCTTGAAGTGTTCACCCGCGAAAAAATCGGCGTCGAAGGCGAGTCGCTGGCCGACTCCTTCCTGCTCAGCGTGCTGCGCGGCCGCCTCAAGGAAAACGTCGTCCATTTCCGCTCCATCACCGAGGCCGCCAAGGCCCTGCGCGAGGACAGCATTGCCGCCATCATGGCACCGCGTGGCGAACTGGAAGGCGCGCTGGGCGGCGACACCCGCTTCGTCATCGACGAAGCCAAGCTCGGCGAACTGAACCCCAAGGGCTGGCCGGTCGGCATGGCCGTCAAGGCCGAGGCGGCCGACCTTGCCACTGCCCTGGCCGGCGCTCTGGCCGAACTGCAGAAGGACGGCACGGTCGCTGCCATCTTCAAAAAGCACGGCGTGACCCTGCAAACCCACTGACCCTGGCAGCACCCGCAAATAAGCCCCGCGCTGTTTCCAGGCGGGGCTTTTTGTTTGCGCTGAATATCAGTGCAGCTTGACGTGCGGCTCGGTGCGGCGGGTGATCAGGCGGGCCAGGGTGTCGAGGGCGACCTTGACGAAGCCGTGCA
Organism: uncultured beta proteobacterium; assembly: GCA_903922075.1. Classification (GTDB taxonomy): domain Bacteria; phylum Pseudomonadota; class Gammaproteobacteria; order Burkholderiales; family Rhodocyclaceae; genus Azonexus. The sequence goes on from CAIXSK010000445.1 coordinate 1,099, forward strand.
GGGCCAGCTCGTGCAGCTTGTAGAGCGAGACGTACATCAGGCGGGCGAAGGTGCCTTCGACCCACATGTTGCCGCCGACCAGGCCGCCCATCAGGTTGCCGACCGTCGAGTACTTGCCGAGCGAGACCAGCGAGCCGAAATCGCGGTAGCGCCAGGGTTTGAGCGGCTTGCCTTCAAGCCGGGCGACGATCTGTTTATACATGTGCGAGGCCTGCTGGTGAGCGGCCTGGGCGCGCGGCGGGACGTTGCCTTCCTTGCCGAGCCAGGCGCAGGCGGCGCAGTCGCCAAGCGCAAAGACGTTTTCGTCGCGCGTCGTCTGCAGCGTCGGATGGACGACCAGCTGGTTGATGCGGTTGGACTCCAGGCCGCCGAAATCCTTGAGCATTTCCGGCGCCTTGACGCCGGCGGCCCAGACGACCAGCTCGGCCGGCATTTCCTCGCCGCTGGCGAAGCGGACGCCGTTTTCCAGGACTTCGGAAACGGCGGCGCCGGCCCGCACTTCGACACCAATTTCGCCGAGCAGGCGGACGGCGGCAGCGGAGACGCGCTCGGGCACGGCGGGCAGGATGCGCGGCGCGGCTTCGATCAGGACGATGCGGATGTCTTCGCTCGGGTCGATGCGGTCCAGCCCGTAGGAAACCAGCGTGCGGGTGGTCTTGTGCAATTCGGCGGCGAGCTCGACGCCGGTAGCGCCGGCGCCGATGATGGCGACCGTCAGTTGCCCCGGCTGCCGCGGCTGGCGCTGGGCGTGGGCACGGATGCAGGCGTTGACCATCCGACGATGGAAGCGGGCGGCCTGCTGCGGGGTTTCCAGCGCGATGGCGTGTTCCTTGACGCCGGGCGTGCCGAAGTCGTTGGTCAGGCTGCCGATGCTGATGACCAGCGTGTCGTAGCGGAAGACGCGCGGGGCGATGACTTCCTCGCCGTGCTCGTCGATGTAGGGCGCGGTGGTGACGGTCTGCTTCTCGCGGTCGATGGCGATCACTTCGCCGTAGCGGTAGCGGTAGCCGTGCCAGTAGGACTGGGCCAGGTGATTGATCTCGTAGGTGCCGAGGTCCATGCTGCCGGCCGCGATTTCATGCAGGTGCGGTTTCCAGAAATGGCTCTGCGATTTCTCGATCAGGGTGATCGCCGCCTTGCGTTTCTTGCCGAGTTTGTCGCCCAGCTTGGTAGCCAGTTCAAGACCACCGGCGCCGCCGCCGACGATGACGACCTGATGCAAATCGGCATCCGGCCCTTCGACGTTGAACGGGTCGCTGCCGGCGGCCGCCCCCGAATTTTTCTCTGCTGTTTCCATGGGATTTTCCGTTATTTTTTTGTAAAAACCGGAAGATACCCGATTCCCGGCCGGGAAACACGCATTGCGATTTTGGCCGTTTTTTCCGGCCGACCGTAGCATTTACGGTCGCCGGCCGCCAAGGATCAGCCGCCTTCGGCCCAGGCGATGATTGCCTGCCATTGCTCGAGGTCGCGTTCGGCGCGCGACGGCGGCAGGTCGAAAATGGTCATCCCGGCGGCGGTGGCCTGGACGTAGACCTGGGTGTCGCGCAGGTAGGCGAGTACCGGCAGGTCGAAGGTGGCGAAGAATTTTTCCAGTTCGCCGGCGGCGCGGGTCCGCGCGTCGACCCGCATGCCGATCACCGCAACGTCGGCCTTGCCCTTGCGCACGGCCTTTTCGGCCAACAGCGCTTCGAGGAAATGGCGCGTCGCCAGCATGTCGAACAGCGACGGCTGAACCGGCACGATAACCCGCGACGACAGCTTGAGCACCCGGTCGAGCATCTTGCCGTGCAGGCCGGCCGGCGTGTCGAGGACGACGTGCGAAGTGCCCTTGGGCGGCCGCGAAATCTTGTCTTCGCCGACCGCCCAGGTTTCGATGGTCGGCAGCTCGAAGGGCCGGATGGCCAGCCATTCGCGCGACGACTGCTGGCGGTCGATGTCGCCGAGCATGACGTCGCCGCCCTGGTTGGCGAAGTAGCCGGCCAGGTTGGTGGCCAGCGTGCTCTTGCCGGAGCCGCCCTTGGGGTTGGCAACGAGGAAGGCCTTCATGCGTGCTGCGCCTCGCGTTTATCCAGAATGCCGCGCACCAGATTGACGTGCTCGCGCAGGGTGTAGGTCAGGTCGGTGAAGCCGAGCGGGACGTGCAGCACGCTGGCTTCGTCGTCAATTGAATCAAGCCGGTTGCGGTAGTCGCCGAGTTTGGCCGGGTCGAAATGGTTTTTCAGGTCGTCTTCGAGAAATTTCAGCTCGCCGTAGATGCGGAAAACCTTGGAGCGCACGCGCCAGTTGTAGATCGCCGGCGCCACCTTGAGCAGCGGGATGAGCAGCACGAAGATCGGGACCAGCATGACGATCAGCCGGTCGACCAGCACGGCCAGCCAGAACGGCAGGTAGCGTTGCAGGAAGGACGGGCCGGATTTGAAGTAGCGCGCCGCCTCGGGCGACAGCGGCAGCATCTGGTCCATGTAGGCCGGAAACTCGCCGGCATCCTGGAAGAAGCCGGATTTGCCATGCACCTCGCTGGCCGCCTGCAGCAGCAGCGTCTGCAGGGCCGGGTGGAGGTCGTCGCGGACGATCAGGTTGGCGGTCGGCGCCA
>CAIXSK010000446.1 GCA_903922075.1 uncultured beta proteobacterium
CCGGGTCTTTGAAACGTTTTTCCAGCCGCTTCTTGGTCTGGCCGTTATAAATATGGGGTTGCAGCAAGGCTTTGTCGCTCGCCGAGCCGGTCATTACGATCTTGATCGCGCCCTGCTCAGGATCAGTGTTGTGCCAGTCCGGGCGTAGCTTGACGATCTCGTTATAGAGATGAACGCAAATCTCCCGACTCATCGCGACGACCATCGCCTTGCCGGTTTGCGCCTTGTTGCGTTCTTCAAAGTGAGCGACCAGATCAGCCGCGACGCTGGTAATACGCGGCTCGGCACCGACGATCTTCTCCAGCGCTGTCCAACGGCTTTTCAGCCTTGCCTGCTGGTCCTCTTCCTCGTCCTCGGCCAGTTCGTCGACCTCGGCATCAATCTGCGGCAAATCTTCAGCCTTCAGCGCCAGCTTGGCCAGCCGGGATTCAAAGTAGATGGCCACCGTCGCGCCGTCTTCCTTGGCCTGCTGCATGTCGTAGACGTGGATGTAGTCGCCGAACACGGCGCGCGTGTCGCGGTCTTCACTGGATACCGGCGTGCCGGTGAAGGCGACAAAGGTGGCGTTGGGCAGCGCATCGCGCAGATGCTGGGCGTAGCCGACCTGATAGATCGCGGTCGGTTCGGCCGCGATCAGCGCGTGAGGATCGTTGGCACTTGCCTTGGGTGCCTTGAAAGTCTTCAGCTTCGCCTCAAAGCCATACTGCGTGCGGTGCGCCTCGTCGGCGATGACGACGATGTTGTGCCGGCCGGATAACGCCGGGTAGCAGTCTTCATCCTCGCCCGGCATGAACTTCTGGATGGTGGCAAAGACGATGCCGCCTGACGGCCGGTTACCCAGCTTGGCGCGCAAGTCCTGCCGCGTATCGGCCTGCACCGGTTGCTCACGAAGCAGGTCCTGCGCCAGTGAGAACACACCGAATAACTGCCCGTCGAGATCGTTGCGATCGGTGATGACGACGATGGTCGGATTCTCCATCGCCGCTTCCTGCATCACGCGTGCAGCAAAGCAGGTCATCGTGATGCTCTTGCCACTACCCTGCGTGTGCCAGACGACACCACCTTTCTGATTACCGCCAGGTCGTGAGGCATCCACCACATGGTTTATGGCGGCGCGGACAGCGTGGAACTGGTGATAGCCCGCGATCTTCTTGACCAGCGTACCGTCGTCCTCGAACAGCACGAAGAAGCGCAGGTAATCGAGCAGATAGGCCGGCGCCAGTACGCCGCGAATCAGTGTTTCCAGCTCGTTGAACTGGCCGAGCGGGTCGAGCGCCGTGCCATCGATGGTGCGCCACTGCATGAAGCGCTCGGCGTTGCTGGACAGCGATCCGAGCCGTGCCTCGCTGCCGTCCGAGATGACCAGCACCTCGTTGTACTGGAACACGTCGGGAATCTGTTCCTTGTAGGTCTGGATCTGGTCGTAGGCCTTCCAGATGTCGGCGTTTGTATCGGCCGGGTTTTTCAATTCCAGCAGCACCAGCGGCAGGCCATTGACGAACAGGATGAAGTCCGGCCGGCGTGTGTGGTGCGGGCCTTTGATGGAGAATTGGTTGATCGCCAGCCACTCGTTTTTTGCTGGTTCGGCCCAGTCGATCAGCCGCACGAAGTCGCCGCGCGTTTCACCGTCCTTCTGGTATTGCACCGGCACGCCGGCCACCAGCAGTTGGTGAAAGCGCCGGTTGGCCGAGAGCAGCGCCGGGATACCGAGGTCGGCCACCTGCTTCAGCGCGTCATCACGGGCGGCGAGGGGGACGCCAGGGTTGAGACGGTTGATCGCGCCCCGCAGGCGCTCCAGCAAAAGCACCTGCCGGTAATCGCTGCGTTCTGGCGAACGACCGTCCGGCGTCAGGTCCGGGCCGTAGAGATGCGCGTAGCCTACAGCCCCCAGCCAAGCGAGGGTTTCCTGTTCGAGTTGGTCTTCAGTCATGGCTCGCCCTGTTTCAACGCGTCATCAGCTCGATGTAAGCCTGATAGCTGTAGCTGCGGTTTTTCTTCTGGCCGGTCAGTTCGCTGACGATGCCCAGATCCTCCAGCAGTTTGACCGCCGCATTGGCCGTGGGAAAGCTGGTGTTGAGCTTCTGGCG
>CAIXSK010000447.1 GCA_903922075.1 uncultured beta proteobacterium
ATCCAGAAAATGGACGAGGTCTACAACGACCTCCTGCAGTACGAAGTGGCGCTCGAAGAAAAGAACGCCGCGCTCGAAGCGTCGCACCAGTTCATCGAGAGCGTGCTCGCCTCGATGTCGGACATCCTGATCGTCTGCGACCGCAACGGCGGCATCGAGGAAGTGAATGCTTCCCTGCAGCACTTTTCCGGCAAAAGCGCCGGCGAGCTGGAAAAGACGCCGGTATACGACCTGTTTGCCGACGATGTCGAGCGGGCCAAGGCGCGCGACCTGTTCAACCGTTTCGGCCGCGAAGGCGTCCATGACTGCGAATTCTTCCTGCGCGCCGGCGACGGCTCGACCGTGCCGGTATCGATGAACTGCACGCCGCGCCTGTCGCAGACCGGCAAGCTGATGGGCATGGTGGTTACCGGCCGGCCGGTCGGCGAACTGCGCCGCGCCTATTCCGCCCTGCGCCAGGCGCACGACGACCTGAAGCGGACGCAAAGCCAGCTGCTGCACGCCGAAAAGATGGTCTCGCTGGGCCGCCTGGTGGCTGGCGTGGCACACGAATTGAACAACCCGATCAGCTTCGTGCTCGGCAACGTGCTGTCGCTGCGCCGCTACGAGAACCGCCTGGAAAGCTATCTCAATGCCGTCCATGCCACGGCCGCCGCCGACGACCCGGCGCTCGCCGCGATGCGCGCCGAACTGCGCATCGACCGCGTGCTGGCCGACATGCCGCACCTGATCGACGGCATGATCGAGGGGGCCGAGCGCACCCGCGACATCGTCGATGCGCTGAAGCGTTTCTCGGCCGTCGACAAGACGACGCCGGAGCAGGTCAATCTGAACGAGGTCGTCGAGCGCTCGGTGCGCTGGGTGGTGCAGAGCGCCGCGGCGCACCTGGCCGTCGAGGTCGATCTGCCGGACGGCATGCGGTGTTCCGGCTCCTCCGGCCAGTTGCAGCAGGTGGTCATGAACCTCGTCCAGAATGCCTGCGACGCCGTGGCCAGCCGCCCGAACGCGGCGCTGAAGATCGGCGGCCGGATCGAAGGCGGCATGGCCGTGCTGCGCTTTGCCGACAACGGGCCGGGCATCCCCGAGGCGCACCTGAGCCGGCTGTTCGAACCCTTCTTCACGACCAAGCCGGTCGGCCAGGGGACCGGGCTTGGCCTGTCGATCAGCTACGGCATCGTCGAGCGCCACGGCGGCAAGCTGAGCGCCGGCAACCTGGCGGGCGGCGGGGCGGAATTCGTGCTTGCACTTCCGGTGGAAAGTCGCTAACCAGCCGGCTGGTTTTTCTACCGCCGGCGCGGAGCGAAATTCCGCCGGAACAATGACTTATTGATCTGGCACGGTCTTTGTATGAAGATTGAAATAACTTTCATACGAGACAAGCATGGAAACCCTGCCCACCGACTGGCTGTCGCTGCTGATCCTGACTTTCGTGCTCGGCATGAAGCATGGTTTCGATGCCGACCACCTAGCCACCATCGACGGCCTGACCCGCTACAACGCCCGTCACCGGCCGGGGCTGGCGCGCTATTGCGGCACCCTGTTCTCGCTCGGCCACGGTGCGGTGGTCATGGCCATCGCGCTCGGCGTCTCGGCGCTGGCCGGCCAGTGGGCGGTGCCGGAATGGTTCGGCCTGCTCGGGGCGGTGATCTCGATCGGCTTCCTGGTTGCGCTGGGCAGCCTCAATCTGGCCGCCGTGCTCGCCGCCGAACCGCATGAAATGGTCCAGCCGGTCGGCCTCAAGGGCCGCCTGCTCGGCAATCTCCGCCACGTCTCGCATCCCGGGCTGGTGGCGCTGGTCGGCGCGCTGTTCGCGCTGTCCTTCGACACCCTGTCGCAGGCTGCCTTCTTTGCGCTGACCGCGACCCAGTTCGGTGGCTGGGAACACGCACTGCTGCTCGCTACCCTGTTCATGGCCGGCATGCTGCTGACCGACGGCATCAACGGCCTGTGGATCGCCCGCCTGATCGCCCGCGCCGACCAGGTGGCGCTGGTTGCTTCCCGGGTCATGGGCCTGGTCGTCTCCGGCGTCAGCCTGCTGGTCGCCGCCTTCGGCGCCGCCAAGCTCCTGTCGCCGGCCGTCGACGCGTGGAGCGAAGGCAAGGAGCTGGTTTTCGGCTTCACGCTGGTGGCGATCATCGCCCTCAGTTTCGTTGCCGCACTGCGGCTGACCCGCCAGCCGGCGACCGCCTGAGACTGCTTCGGAGGAAAGCCGCTTGCCCGGCTTTTTTCGGCGATGACATTAAGAAGAAAATTTATTATTTCCTATCTGTCGCTGGTCGCGGCCGGCGCCCCGGCCCACGAGGCGGCCGAGCTGTCGGCGGTCGAAGTCCGCGCCCGGGCCGAGAATCTTGAGGGCATCGCGACCTCCGGCAGCCAAGGCGTCGTCTCCAGCCAGCGGCTGGCCGCCGTGCCCATCCTGCGTCCCGGCGAGGCGCTGGAGATGGTGCCGGGCCTGATCGTCACCCAGCATGCCGGCGACGGCAAGGCCAACCAGTATTTCCTGCGCGGTTTCAATCTCGATCACGGCACCGACTTCGCCACCTTCGTCGGCGGCGTGCCGGTCAACATGACCAGCCATACCCACGGCCAAGGCTACACCGATCTCAATTTCCTGATTCCCGAGCTGGTCGACCGGATCGCCTTCCGCAAGGGGCCGTATTTTGCCGAAGAAGGCGATTTCTCGTCGGCCGGGGCGGCGCACATCGACTATTTCCGCAGCCTCGACGAATCGCTGGCACAACTGACACTCGGCGGCAACAGCTATGTCCGCAGCCTGCTGGCCGGTTCGCCGGCCTTGGGTGGCGGCCACCTGCTCTACGGGCTGGAGTTGTTCCACAACGACGGGCCGTGGCAGGTCGCCGAGGGGTACCGGAAGCTGAACGGCGTGCTGCGCTACAGCCAGGGCTCGCGCCACGACGGCTGGTCGGTGACCGGCATGGCCTACGAGGGCAAGTGGACGTCGACCGACCAGGTCGCCGAGCGGGCCATCGCCAGCGGCGCTGTCGACCGTTTCGGCAGCCTCGACCCGACGACCGGCGGCAAGATTATTCGCTACAGCCTGTCTGCTGAATGGGCGCAGCGCGGCGAGCACAGCCAGCGCCGGGCCAGCGTCTGGGCGCTGCGTTCCGGCCTCGACCTGTGGTCCAACTTCCAGTATTGCCTGAACGACGTTGTCGCCAACGGCAACTGCGACACCGGCGACCAGTTCAAGCAGGCCGAACGGCGGACGGCCGGCGGCTTTGCCGCAGCGCAGGTGGTGTACGGCCGCTGGGGCGGCTTCGAAGTCGAAAACTCCTTCGGCATCCAGGGGCGGATTGATCGCCTGAGCCCGGTCGGACTCTACGCCACCTCGGCCCGGCAGACGGTCAGCACCGTGCGCGAGGACCGGGTGACCCAGCGCAGCCTGGGCGTGTGGGTGCAGAATGAGACGCGATGGGCCGACTGGTTCCGTTCGGTCCAGGGCTTACGGGCCGATGCCTATGATTTTTCGGTGGACAGCAATCTGCCGGCCAATTCGGGCAAGGCTGACGACCAGATGGTCACGCCCAAGCTGGCGCTGATCTTCGGACCGTGGAAGAAAACTGAGTTCTATCTCAATTACGGCCACGGCTTTCATTCCAACGACGCACGCGGCACGACGATCCGCGTCGACCCGGTCAGTGGCACGCCGGTGGATCGGGTCAAACCGCTGGTCCGCACGCGCGGCTATGAAATCGGGGCGCGTTCCGATTTTGGCCAAAATTTCCGCTCGACCGTAGCATTCTGGCAACTCGACGTCGCTTCCGAGCTGCTCTTCGTCGGCGATGCGGGGACGACCGAAGCCGCCCGCCCGTCGCGCCG
>CAIXSK010000448.1 GCA_903922075.1 uncultured beta proteobacterium
CCTACTTCCAGCAGGTCGGCGGCATCGACTGCAAGCCGATCACCGGCGAAATCACCTACGGCATCGAACGTCTGGCCATGTACCTGCAGGGCGTCGAAAACGTTTTCGACCTGACCTGGACGGAAGGCCTGACCTACGGCGACGTCTATCACCAGAACGAAGTCGAGCAGTCGGCCTACAACTTCGAGCACAGCAACGTCGAGTTCCTGTTCCACGCCTTCGGCAAGCACGAGGAAACCGCCGTGCACCTGATGGGCGCCCAACTGGCGCTGCCCGCCTACGAACAGGTGCTGAAAGCAGCCCACACCTTCAACCTGCTCGACGCCCGCGGCGCCATCTCGGTCACCGAGCGCGCCGCCTACATCGGTCGCATCCGCAACCTGGCCCGCGCCGTGGCGCAAGCCTATCTCGACAGCCGCGCCCGCCTCGGCTTCCCGATGGCACCGAAGGAATGGGCCGCCGAAGTGCTGGCCCAGATTGAAAAGAAAGCTGCCTGATCATGTCGTCCAAGAATCTGCTCGTTGAACTGTTCGTCGAGGAACTGCCGCCCAAGGCGCTGAAGAAGCTCGGCGAAGCCTTTGCCGCCGCGCTGGCCACCTCCCTGAAAAATGCCGGCCTGGCCCCGGCCACCACCGCGGTCACCGCCTACGCCTCGCCGCGCCGCCTGGCTGCCCACATCACCGACGTCGCCGCCGTCGCCGCCGACAAGCCGGTGGTCCAGAAGCTGATGCCGGTCGCCGTCGGCCTCGATGCCGCCGGCAACGCAACGCCGGCCCTGCTGAAGAAACTGGCTGCGCTGGGTGCCGACGCCTCGGCCGTCGCCGGCCTGCGCCGCGAAAACGACGGCAAGGCCGACATCCTGTTCTACGACAGCCTGGCCAAGGGCGCGACGCTGGCCGAGGGTCTGCAGAAGGCCGTCGAAGCCGCGCTGGCCGCGCTGCCGATTCCCAAGGTGATGAGCTACCAGCTGCAGGATGGCTGGAGCAGCGTCAATTTCGTCCGCCCGGCACATGGCCTGGTTGCCCTGCATGGCGCCGACGTCGTGCCGGTTGCCGTGCTCGGCCTGAACTCCGGCCGCGAAACGCACGGCCATCGCTTCGAAGCGGCGGTCGATCTGGTCGTCTTCGCCAACGCCGACGAATACGCCGCCAAGCTGGCCACCGATGGCGCCGTGATCGCCTCCTTCGCCGAGCGCCGCGCCGAAATCGCCCGCCAACTCGAAGCCGCTGCCGCCAAGGCCGGCGGCAAGCCGATCGACGACGATGCCCTGCTCGACGAAGTGACCGCGCTGGTCGAACGCCCGAACGTGCTGATCGGCCAGTTTGAAGAAGAATTCCTGGCCGTGCCGCAGGAATGCCTGATCCTGACCATGAAGGCCAACCAGAAATACTTCCCGCTGCTCGACGCCGCCGGCAAGCTGACCAACAAGTTCCTGGTCGTCAGCAACATCAGCCCGGAAGATGCATCCGCCGTGATCGGCGGCAACGAGCGCGTCGTGCGCCCGCGTCTGGCCGACGCCAAGTTCTTCTTCGACCAGGATCGCAAGAAATCGCTGGAAAGCCGCGTTGCCGGCCTGGCCAAGGTCGTCTACCACAACAAGCTGGGCACTCAGGGCGAGCGCGTCGCGCGCGTCGCGGCGATTGCCCGCGCCATTGCCGATCACCTCGGCGGCGGCGCCCTGTCGCAACACGCCGAGCAGGCCGCGGTGCTGGCCAAGGCCGACCTGCTGACCGACATGGTCGGCGAATTCCCTGAACTGCAGGGCATCATGGGCCGCTACTACGCCCAGCACGACGGCCTGAACGCCGACGTCGCCGATGCCATCGAAGACCACTACAAGCCGCGCTTCGCCGGCGATACGCTGCCGCGCAGTCTGGTCGGCACCGTCGTCGCGCTGGCCGACAAGCTGGAAACCCTGGTCGGCATGTTCGGCATCGGCCAGATCCCGACCGGCGACCGCGACCCGTTCGCGCTGCGCCGCCATGCGCTGGGCGTCATCCGCATGCTGGCCGAAGGCGATCTGGCACTGCCGCTGGCCCAGCTGCTGCAAGCTGCCGCCGCACCGTTTGCCACGGTCGACGGCTTCAAGCCGGCCGAAACCGCGCTGGCCGATTTCATCTACGACCGCCTGGCCGGCAGCCTGCGCGAGCAGGGCTACACGGCGCAGGAAGTCGATGCCGTGGTCTCGCAGCGGCCGCAGCGCCTGGGCGACATCCCGAAGCGCCTGGCCGCCGTGCGCGCCTTCTCGGCGCTGCCCGAAGCCGCCGCGCTCGCCGCCGCCAACAAGCGGGTCGGCAACATCCTGAAGAAGGTCGAGAACGCCGTCGAAGCGACTGTGGACAACGCCCTGCTCAAGGAAGCCGCCGAAGTCGCCCTGCACGACGCGCTGGTCGATGTCGTGCCGCAAGCCGACGCTGCCTTCGACACCGGCGACTACGCCGAGTCGCTGCAGGCCCTGGCCGCGCTGCGCGCCCCGGTCGACAGCTTCTTCGACGACGTCATGGTCAATGCCGAAGACCCGGCCCTGCGCGCCAACCGTCTCGGCCTGCTCGCCAAGCTGCACGCGGCGATGAACAAGGTCGCCGACATTTCCAAGCTGTCCGCTTAAAGGCCGCCATGCCCACCAAACTCGTCATCCTCGACCGCGACGGCGTGATCAATTTCGATTCCGCCCAGTTCATCAAGAACCCGGCCGAGTGGAAGCCGATTCCGGGCAGTCTGGAAGCCATCGCCCGGCTCAGCCAGAGCGGCTACAAGGTGGTCGTGGCGACCAACCAGTCGGGCGTCGGACGCGGCCTGTTCGACATGGAAATGCTCAACCAGATCCACACTAAGATGCACAAGGCGGTGGTCGCGATGGGCGGGCGGATCGATGCCATTTTCTACTGCCCGCATGCCGCCGATTCGAAGTGCGACTGCCGCAAGCCGAAGCCCGGCATGTTCAAGCGCATTTCCGAAACGCTGAACGTGGATCTGGCCGGCGTACCGGCCATCGGCGATTCGCTGCGCGACCTGCAAGCCTGCGCCGCCGCTGGCTGCCAGCCGATGCTGGTGATGACCGGCAAGGGCACCAAAACCAAGGCGGACAATGACTTGCCGGCCGGCACACTGGAATTCGCCGATCTGGCGGCGGCGGTCGATCACATTCTGGCCAAGGAAAAGAAATGAACGCCCTGCGCTCAACGCTGTTCATGGCCTACGCCATCGTCTGGTCGGTGTTCACGGCGCCGCTGGTGGTCGTTGCCGCCCTCGCCCTGCGCGGCCTGTGGGGCTACCGCTTCGGCAAGCTGTGGCGCCTCGGCATGCAGTTCGGCGTTGAAAACATCCTCGGCATCCGCCCCAAGGTCATCGGCCTCGAAAACATGCCGCAGGAACCCTGCGTCATCCTCGCCAAGCACCAGTCGGCCTGGGAAACAATGAC
>CAIXSK010000449.1 GCA_903922075.1 uncultured beta proteobacterium
AAGGCCGGGATCGCTCCCGGCCTTCTTCGTTTGGGGCCGAAATTTCTGGTCTACCGTAGCAACCACCTGACGGGCGCGACCGATGCAACTCTTTACCAATTACCGCGCCTAATCCATCAGCATGCCGAAAAATTATCTATTTCCAATACAATCCTTTCAATACAAGACCAAATGACTACCTAATACGACTGGGGCAATCCGATGGCAAGCGCAGACGAAGCATTGCAACTGGTCCAGTCCATCTACGATGTTGCCTTGGGACACGAAGATTGGCCTGCGGTCATTCGCAAGATTTCGGTGGCCAGCGGCGGCCATTCCGGCTTGCTCAGGTTGGTCGATTGCCGGCGGGCCGAGGTCGGTTTTGTCGCTACCTACGGTTACGAACAAAGTCAGATCGACAGCTACCGCAAGCACTTCATCCATCTCGACCCCTACGCCGACCACCTCGCCGCAGCCCCGGCCGGCAGTTTGCTGCAAGCGGAACAGTTTGCCCCGCTGGGGCTTCGACAACACACGGAATACTTCAACGACTACGAGCGCCTCGGCGATCGCTGCTATGCGCTCGGCTCGCCCCTCGGCCGGGAACGGGATTTCCTGCTTTACCTGGGACTATCACGTGGCCGGCGAGCCGGCCCGTACGACGACGAAACATTGGCCTTCGTCCGCAGCCTGCTCCCCCATATGCTGCGCGCCGTGCAGATCCAGCGTTTGATCGGCAGCGCGGTCGACGCCCTACGCCTGAGCGAGGCAGCGCTCGATCGCCTGCGCATTGGCGTGGTGCTGATGGACTCATCACTGTCGGTGCGCTTTGCTAATGCCGCTGCACTCGACTTTGCCAGGACTTTCGGCCTGAGCATTTCGGAATCCGGCTTGACCCTGCCCAGCCCGCGTTTCAATGACCGCCTGCAACGCCTCGTCAATGGCGCCCTAAGCGCAGACATTCCCGGCAACCGGGAGCCTGGCGGCGACCTGACCTATACAAGGCCGGGTATCGGCGCGCTCCAGTTGCGTGTCTTCCCGCTGCTATCCAGCCACGAACCGGGGCTGCTCGGGCAGCGGGTGCAGGTCGCCGTCTTTCTCGTTCGCCCCGGCCCGCCCAACCTCAATGCCAGTCAACTGGCCGAGCAGTTCGGCCTGACCGTTGCCGAAAGCCACCTCGCCGTTCGCCTTGCCGAAGGCCGAACCGTCGCCGAAGCGGCAAAGGTGGCGGGCATCTCGGTGGCAACGGCCCGCACCCACCTGCGCAACATCTTCGCCAAGACGGCCACCTCGCGCCAATCGGAACTGGCGCTCCTCTTGCTAACCAGCCTGGCCGGCCTGGCGAACGACGGCCTTGCCAGGAAGGAAAACTGAGGTGTCAAAAACTCCGACAGCACTCTATTTACACGGCGGTCCCGGCTTGAACTGCGCTGTCGAACGCGTCTGGTTCGGCGAGAGCTGCCCGGTCCTCTGGTGGAACCAGCCCCGCTTCCCTGCCGATGCGGACAACGCCTACCAAGCCACGCTCGACGCCGCCACGGAAAAATTGGCCGAACTCCATGCCCTACAAGGCAAACCGGTCCACGTCATCGGCTGGTCGTTCGGCGCCCGCCTGGCCCTCGATCTGGCCCATCGCGCCCCCGAAGCCATCGGCACCCTCACCCTGCTCGCTCCTAGCCTGTGCCTGGAAACAGCCTTCGAGCGCATGACTGGTTACCTGGCGGCAAAAGGGGCGGGCATATCCACTCCCTTGTCGTCGGCACCGCGTTCCAATTGCCGCACGGGAAATCACGAAGATTTCATGCAGCGGGTGATGAGCGTCCTATCGATACCTAATCTGTTTTCCCACTACTGGGCACCGACATCCGGGGCGCTGTCCGCTCGCCACGGCGTGGAGGCCGCCCGCACTCACTGGTTCGATCTCGACACATTCACCGCTGTCTCGCGGGAGATCATCACGCGCCCCATCGCTTCGCTGTCGCCGGGGCAGGTAAAGCGCATCCGCATCTTCGCCGGCAGGTACGACCCGTATTTCGACCCGGAGGCCGATCTCGACCTCTGGAAAATGGTCTTCCCGGAAGCATCGGTACGGATTGACGACAGTGGCCACATGCTACCTCTTGAGATTCCAGTAGCCGAATGGCTGGCTTCCCCTCTCCCCGCTCCTGCTGAACCCCATACCGAGCCGTGACGAATCAGGACTACTTCGGCGGCCCGGAACGGATCGCCATCTTCGAGCCTTCCGGTCAGCCCATGCGCATGGGCGCGCCGGCTGAACTGGCCGTTTCCAACGATGACCGCGTGCAACAAGCCCTGGCCGCCAGTGACCTCCGCACGGCCGCCGAGTACATCGCTCTCCAGTACGAGAGCAATGCGACCATGATGACTATCTACGTCCAGTGGCCCTGCGCCTACCTCCTGTCCGCCGCGGAATCCTTGGGCGAACCGGCCGCCCTGGCGCTGGCGACGGCAGCCTTCGAGCATTGGTCAAAGGCCGTGCAGTCCATAGCCGGCCAAGGGGAAACTGAGCGAAGAGTGGTCTCCCTGGCCGCTCCGCTGCTCCACCCCGAGCTGCTGACGCCGGCCTTTGCCCGTGGAATCATCAACGTATTCAATTCCGGACAATCGCCGGACTACCTGGCAAACGCCATGAAAATGCTAAATGAATTCGAGGCACGACTGTCGACATCCCTGGCTCAAGGCAACGCTCAGGAAGCCCGACAGGCCTATGAAGCGTACTTCTCCTGCGCCCGAAGCTGGCATGACGTACTGATGCAATACGCCGACTCGTTTCCCGGTGTCGCAGCCGCCATGCACGGCCAGGCGAGCGCCGAGGCGCTGGTCGAGAAAAGTTTCAGCGCAGCGCCTTTCGGCGCCGGTCTCTGGACCTTCGGCGCACGCCTGTCTCCCCAACAGCTGGCCGCCTTCCTGCTCGCCCATATCCGCGAGCACTTTTCCGGACCGGGGCGCAAAGGCGCAGCAACGCTGCGCGAATATGAAGACCGCTACGAGCTGATCTTCGACCCCTGCGGCAGCGGTGGCGCCATGCGCCGCCGCCTGGGAGCGGCGCAGTCCAGACTGCCGGCGGCCTCACCGGCCACCTTCGGCCGGGCCGGCGAAGTCCCGCCCTACTGCACCCATTGCGCCATCAATGCCCGAACGGCCATCGCCAGATTCGGCTGGCCCATCTACGTCACCCGCTTCAATCCCGACCCGGCCATGCCCTGTGGCTGGACGATCTACAAGACCCCCGATGCCATTCCGGAACAGCAATTCGAGGAGGTCGGATACGCCAAGGAAGCGAACGGATTCCGGCGTGGTTATTGGATGACTCCCTAAATTTGCAGCGTCGTTTCAAATGGCAGGGCGCATACACAAGCCATAAGCGCCTGACACGACCCCGAGTGATTGGCAAACCGCACACTACCACTCAACCGTCGCCCCTACGCTCTGCCTCATTCAAATGAATGAGCCGGAATTCCTGACCCCAAGCGGGGTCACGAAAAACAATATCAAGACAAATCAGCCCGTTAGAGAAATGGCACCGAAATTGCTGTTGTCATCGCAACAGGCATATCTCAGTAATTGAAGCATCTTCAACCCAGGGGAAAAACAATGAAGTTCAACTCATTCGCCAGCGTTCTTGTGCTTGGCATTCTATTGGGCAGCGAAACTGCCTTGGCCACGGTCGCCCCTGCGCCGCAATTTCTCTATTTCAATGCCAACTGCGCAGACTGCGCTTTGGCGGCAAATTCCAATTCCTACAATGTCGTTGCACGACTGGAGTTGGACCAATATGTCTACGGTCAACCGCTGACAAATGGAACCTTCCTTGAAAACGGAAATGTGATTTCGTTCTCCTACAGCGGATCCAACCTTGTCGCCCCATTTGAAACGCTCGCACAAAGAGCAGGAGAAAAAGCCCCTCCTGGCGGCATACAGAGCATAGGCGGTCTGATCAACACTGGCCTTGACTGGCCCGAGCCAACAGATGGCCTACTCGACCTGGTCTTTGGTGGAAATGGGCAACGATTCACGATCGCGCTAAATGGCGACTGGGCGTATTTCGAAGGATCCGCTTTACCCAACGACTACGGGCATGGCACCTGGAGTCTTTCAGCGGGCCCGGTCGGGCCAAACGACCGGCAACTTCCTGAACCTTCCACCATGGCCTTAATCGGAATCGCGCTAGCCGCAACACGGTATTTAAACCGTCGGAATAATTGAGGCCTGCCCCCCATTTAATTTCTCACCACAAACAAAAGCGATAAAACCATGAAAGCCAAAATCAAGAATAATCGGGGTCTGACCCCAATTTTCCCAATTTTCATAATGGAGATGGTATGAAAAAATTTAATGAAAATATTATCTTAGTTGCACTCCTGATTGGATTGGCTGCAGATGCCGCACAAGCGAAAACACTAGCAGAAACATGCGGCAGCAGAGTCGATAGTGGTGGAACCTGGGGGACTTGGAATCTTGTCTCAGAAAATCCACTTTTTATAATCAAAGAGGGCGATACGAGACAAACTTCGGAGAGGGAGATTGAAGATAATTTTTGGGCAAATCTTGAATATTCCATTCAGAAGGAGGACGCTCCGCAAAAGCAAGCTGCCTCAAAACTAAAAAAATGGCTTCAGTGCCTTACTAAAAAGGGGAAATCAGATGCTGATGTCCAGCAGAAAACCGCGCAAATTCCAAATTGCCCACCTCTTCTTCCAGCCAGTTGCGTTTCATGGTCTTTATACGATAGACAACTAAATCTTTGGAATGTAAATAATTTTTGCGAAAAAGATGCAAAGGTGGCGTACAGAGGAGATAGCGGCACACATGAAGACACCCCGGTATTCGGTCCTGGGGAATCAACCCGTGTCACTTGGCGGGGTTCGCGTATGCCTGCTTATATTGTTTGGGATGCTCAGGCAGCTATAAGATTCTATCGCGAGAAGGCACCTGGAGCTGCTTTGCAATGCCGGAAGAATATGCCATTTTAAATAGGCATACCGAGGGGGAACTGGCTTTTGATCCCATCGGGGCAAGTGATAACGAGTTGCAGCTTGCCCGACAGATGGAAGAGTAAATTGCGACTCATTCCTTTGGAGGTCCGTGACATGCCTGAAGAAAACCGAGATGCAGTAACTGAAGCACAACGAGAAGCGGCTATCGCAGAAGCGAAAGCCAAAGAAAGCGAGGCCAGAGCACGCGAAGCTGAGGCGCAAGCACGCGAGAAGGCCGCCAAAGAAGGGCGAGGAGATGGCAAGTGCGGTTATTAGCCGTTTCTTAAAGAGAGTGGCGCCTTGCCCTAATAGCAGCAACCCAAGCGCCGAAAAATCAAAAGGCCGGGATCGCTCCCGGCCTTTTTAATTTTGGCTCATTTTTCCGGTTGACCGTAGCAAGTACGGTCAGCGCAGTGATCAGCCCCTCTTGTGCGTCGCCAGGCGCGTCCAGGTATCGACAACCGTATCCGGGTTCAGCGAGATGCTGCTAATGCCCTGATCCATCAGCCATTCGGCCAAATCCGGGTGGTCGGACGGGCCCTGGCCGCAGATGCCGATGTACTTGCCGGCCTTGTTGGCGGCGGAGATCGCCATGGCGAGCAGCATCTTGACGGCCGGGTCGCGTTCGTCGAAGAGGTTGGCGACCAGGCCGGAGTCGCGGTCGAGGCCGAGGGTCAGCTGGGTCAGGTCGTTGGAACCGATTGAGAAGCCGTCGAAGATTTTCAGGAAGTCGTCGGCCAGCAACGCGTTGGACGGGATTTCGCACATCATGATCAGCTTCAGGTCGTTTTCGCCCTGCTTCAGGCCGTGTTCGGCCAGCAGGTCGACCACCGCCCGGCCTTCGCCAAGCGTGCGCACGAAGGGGACCATCAGCTGCACGTTGGTCAGGCCCATCTCTTCACGGACGCGCTTCATGGCAATGCATTCCATTTCGAAGCAATCCTCGAAGGTGTGCGCGATGTAGCGCGAGGCGCCGCGGAAGCCGAGCATCGGGTTTTCTTCTTCCGGCTCGTACAGTTCGCCGCCGAGCAGCTTGCGGTATTCGTTGGACTTGAAGTCGGAGAGGCGGACGATGGCCGGGTTCGGCCAGAAGGCGGCGGCGATGGTGGCGACGCCTTCGACCAGCTTCTCGATGAAGAAGTCGCGCGGCGAGGCGTAACCGCGGGCGCGGCGCTTGATTTCCTCGCGTTTCGAGGCCGGCAGGCGCTCGACGTCGAGGATCGCCTTCGGGTGGATGCCGATGACGTTGTTGATGATGAACTCGACGCGGGCGAGACCGACGCCGGCGTTCGGCAGCTGGGCGAATTCGAAGGCCAGTTCCGGGTTGCCGACGTTCATCATGACCTTGACCGGGACGTCCGGCATGGCCGAGATGTCGCGGGTGGTAATTTCGTAGTCGAGGCTGCCGCGATAGACGTGGCCGGTATCACCTTCCGTGCAGCTGACCGTAACGATGTCGCCTTCGGTCAGCGTTTCGGTCGCGTCGCCGCAACCGACGATGGCCGGGATGCCCAGTTCGCGGGCGATGATCGCGGCGTGGCAGGTGCGGCCGCCGCGGTTGGTGACGATGGCCGAAGCGCGCTTCATGACCGGTTCCCAGTTCGGGTCGGTCATGTCGGCGACCAGCACGTCACCCGGCTTGACCTGATCCATTTCCTTTGGGTCCTTGACGATGCGCACCGGGCCGACGCCGATCTTCTGGCCGATGGCGCGGCCGGAGGCGAGCACCTTGGAGAAGGACTTCAGCTTGAACTTTTCCTGCTTGCCGGCGGCGGCTTGCGACTGCACGGTTTCCGGGCGGGCCTGGAGGATGTACAGCTTGCCGTCGACGCCGTCCTTGCCCCACTCGATGTCCATCGGACGACCGTAGTGCTTTTCGATGATCATCGCGTAGCGGGCCAGTTCCATGACTTCTTCGTCGTTGATCGAGAACTGGTGACGCAGGGCTTCTTCGACGTCCTCGGTGATCGTGGACTTGCCGGCGACTTTTTCGGCGGCGAAGGTCATCTTGATCATCTTGGAACCGAGGTTGCGGCGCACGACGGCCTTCTTGCCGGCGGCCAGCATCGGCTTGTGCACGTAGAACTCGTCCGGATTGACGGCGCCCTGCACCACCGTTTCACCCAGACCGTAGCTGGAGGTGACGAAGACGGCATCGCGGAAGCCGGATTCGGTGTCGAGCGTGAACATCACGCCGGCGGCACCCTTGTCGGAGCGGACCATGCGCTGGATACCGGCGGACAGGGCGACGTCAGCGTGCAGGAAGCCCTTGTGGACGCGGTAGGAAATGGCACGGTCGTTGTACAGCGACGCGAAGACTTCCTTGATCGCGTGCATGATGTTTTCCAGGCCGACGATGTTCAGGAAAGTTTCCTGCTGGCCGGCGAAGGACGCGTCCGGCAGGTCTTCAGCGGTGGCGGAAGAACGCACGGCGAAGGACATGTCGGCGCTGGAATCGGCGACCAGGCGCTGGTACTGCTCGGTGATGGCGATGGTCAGGTCCATCGGGAACGGCGTGTCGAGCACCCACTGGCGAATCTCGGCGCCGGTCTTGACCAGGGCGTTGACGTCATCGACATCGAGTGCGTCGAGGGCGGCGTTGATCTTGGCATCAAGGCCGGACTGGGCCAGGAAGACGCGGTAGGCGTGCGCCGTCGTGGCGAAGCCGCCCGGCACGCGAACGCCGGTGTCGGCCAGCTGGCTGATCATTTCGCCGAGCGACGAGTTCTTGCCGCCGACTTGTTCGACGTCGGTCATGCGCAATTTTTCGAAGGGGATGACAAGCGCTTCCATCAGGAGTCCTTTCAGGGGGTCGAATTTAAAAAATCAGGATGTTGAAAAATCGGTGCTTAGACGACGTTCCGCGGTTTCGCGGCGGGCGACGGAACGCAGCGTCTGAGCCAGGGTTTCGCGCACGAAGTCGATATGCGTTTCAGCGGCCGAACGCGCCGCCTGCGGCTTGCGCTCGCGGACGGCAGTGTGGATCGCGGCGTGCTGGCTCATCAGCAGGCGGCTAGCGGCCGGCACCAGCTTCAGCTCGCCGAGATTGAGGCGGATGTTGTCGTGCATCAGGCGCAGCAAGGCGGCCGACAGGTGACCGAGCAACACGTTGTGCGAGGCATCGCCGACCGCCTGGTGGAAGGCAATGTCGGCGTCGGAACGTCGATCGGTGTCGTCGTTTTCAAAAGAGGCCTGCAGGGCCGAGAAACTCTGATCGAGGCGCTGCAGGTCGGCCTCGGTGGCGCGCTCGGCGGCCCATTCGGCGGCCTGACCTTCGAGCATGCGGCGGAATTCGAGCATGTCCTCGCGCAGATTGGGGTAGGAACCCAGCATGTCCTGCCAGGGGTCGAAGAAAGTCGACTCCAGTGCATCGGTCACATAGGTGCCGCCACCCTGGCGGCTGGTTACCATACCCTTCGAGGCCAGCTTCTGGATCGCCTCGCGCAGGCTCGGGCGGGAAACGCCGAGTTCGGCCGCCAGTTCGCGCTCGGGCGGCAGGCGGTCGCCGGACTTCAGCGAGCCTTCGAGGATACGCCGCTCCAGCGTCGAAGCGACGGCATCCGAAATACGCGGGACCTGCACCTTGTTCGGCATTGGTAAGACCACATGGATTGGTAAGACCAACACATTCTAGCGAGCGTTTTAGTAAAGCGCAAGCATGGGGATTTCCCTTGGATGATTGACTAAGTATCGGTATTCACGTAAATTTTGATTTCATGAATAACTGGTCTTACCATTTGACCGTTAAAAAATTCACACCGGAGACGAGATGATTTCAGCGCACACCCCGCCGGCCCGCCCGAGCGACGTTTATTTCTTCGCCACCTGCGTCGTCGACCAGTTTTTCCCCGGCGCCGGCCTGGATGCCATCACCCTGCTCGAACGTCAGGGCATCCGCGTCCACTTCCCCGAGGAGCAGACCTGCTGCGGCCAGCCGGCCTACACCAGCGGTTTTCCCGATGAAGCACGCAAGGTCGCGGCGCATCAATTGACGCTGTTCCCGAACGACTGGCCGGTAATCGTCCCATCCGGCTCCTGCGCCGGCATGATGAAGCATCACTATCCGACGCTGTTCGCCAACGATCCGGCCAGGAAGGCCGCCGCCGAAAAGCTGTCGGCGCGCATCTACGAATTCACCGATTTTCTGGTCAACGTGCTGGACTTCAAGCCCGAGGATCTCGGCGGCGACTGTACCGTCGTGCTCCACACTTCCTGTTCGGCGCGCCGCGAAATGGGCGTCCATCTGACGGGGCGCAAGCTGCTCGACGGCCTCGGCAAGGTCAAGGTCGCGCTGCAGGACCATGAATCGGAATGCTGCGGCTTCGGCGGCACCTTCTCGGTCAAGCAGCCGGAAATCTCCGGCGCCATGGTCGAAGACAAGGTCAAGGCGCTCAAGGCGACCGGCGCCGAGCGCGTGGTCAGTGCCGACTGCGGCTGCCTGATGAACATCCTCGGCCACGCCGCCTGGAAGGACCAGCAGGCCGGCCTGGCCAAACCCAGCCTGCCCGGCGAGCACATCGCCAGCTTCCTGCTCCGGAGGACCAGCAAATGAGCGCCCGTGACCGAATTCTTGGCAAATTGAAGCAAAAAATGCCATCGACCGTAGCATTGACGCCCGACGTGGCTGCCTGGTACGCCACGCACCGGGTGGCCGAGAGCGGTGCCGACAAGGCCAAGCGCTTCCGCCATTTCATCGAACTGGCGCACGCCGAGGTCTATGCCGTGTCGCGTGGCGGCTGGTTTCAGAAACTTTACGAAGTGCTGGCCGCCAAGCAGATAGCCAAGCTGCTGGTTGCCCCCGGGACGCCGCATGGCCAGCGCGCCGCCAGCGAACTGCCGGCACTGGGCATCGATTGCCCGACCTACGACGCTCCGATCGAAAGCTGGAAGGAAGCGATGTTCCACGCCACCCCGGCCGCTTTCACCCGCGCCCGCGGCGCCATCGCCGAAACCGGCACGCTGATCCTGTGGCCGGACGCCGACGAGCCGCGCCTGATGTCGCTGGTACCGCCGGTGCATATCGTGCTGCTCGACGCCGCCAACATCTACAACACCTTCTACGAGGCGATGCAGGCCGAAGGCTGGAGCCACGGCCTGCCGACCAATGCGCTGTTGATCTCCGGCCCCTCGAAGACCGCCGACATCCAGCAGACGCTGGCCTACGGCGCCCACGGCCCGAAGGAACTGGTCGTGCTGATGATCGAGGAGAATCTGCAATGAGCGCCCCGCAGACCCCGCACACGCTGCACTTCATGCCCTCGGCCGGCTTCCGCGCCCGGGCCAAGGATGTCGTCGACAATCCCTTCCTGCGCCAGAGTTTCCGTGGCGCGATGGATTTCCTGATGAGCAAGCGCGCCGCCCAGTTCCCCGACCCCGAGGAACTGGAAAGCCTGCGCACGCTGGGCGAAAGCATCCGCCAGTACAACCTGGCCAAGCTACCGGACCTGCTCGA
>CAIXSK010000450.1 GCA_903922075.1 uncultured beta proteobacterium
CCACGCCCTGGGCGTGGCGGCGGTCGACCTCGCCTTGCAGGGCAAAAACGCGGTGATGGCGACCATTTGTCGTCTGGCCGATGCACCTTATCGTTGGGAAATCGGCGATGCGCCCTTGGCTGAAATCGCCAATGTCGAGCGCAAGATGCCCCCCGAATTCATTTCGCCGGACGGATTCCACATCACCGACGCCTGCCGGGCCTATCTTCAGCCACTGATCATTGGCGAAGAGCCGCCGCCGTACCGCAACGGTTTGCCCGACTACGTCCGTCTGAAGAACATTGCAGCACCTAAGAAACTGGAGACATTCATCATCTGATTTTTTGTTAACCAAGGAGGGGGAATAATGAGTACAGCGTTGTTACTGGCGCTAGGTTGCGCCGTGTTGGCAGTCCTGTATGGCTGGATTTCCAGTCAGCAGATCCTCGCGTTGCCTGCCGGCAACGAGCGTATGCAGCAGATCGCCAAAGCCATCCAGGAGGGGGCGGAGGCGTACTTGAGCCGGCAATACAAGACCATCGCCATGGTCGGCATCATTCTCTTTCTTGTCATTGGCCTGGTTCCCAAGCTTGGCTGGTTAACTGCTTTCGGATTCCTGATCGGTGCCGTCCTTTCCGGTGCGGCCGGTTTCATCGGCATGAACGTCTCGGTGCGGGCCAACGTCCGCACGGCAGAAGCGGCGCGTGGCGGCATTGCTCCGGCCCTTGACGTTGCCTTCAAGGGCGGGGCGATCACCGGCATGCTGGTGGTTGGCCTGGGACTGATCGGCGTCGCCGGCTATTACGCCTTCCTCAAATCGGTCAATGGCGCGGGGGCTGATCTGCACCATATTATTGAACCGCTGGTTGGCTTGGCCTTCGGCTCCTCGCTGATCTCGATTTTCGCCCGTCTCGGTGGCGGCATCTTCACCAAGGGCGCCGACGTTGGTGCCGACCTGGTCGGCAAGGTCGAAGCCGGCATTCCCGAGGACGACCCGCGCAACCCGGCGGTGATTGCCGACAACGTTGGCGACAACGTCGGTGACTGCGCCGGCATGGCGGCCGACTTGTTTGAAACCTATGCGGTGACCGTGGTGGCGACCATGGTGCTGGCGGCGCTGATCATCAAGACGGCGGCCGGCCTGGGCGAAAACCTGGTGCTCTATCCGCTGGCCCTGGGAGGCGTCTCGATCATCGCCTCGATCGTCGGCTGCTACTTCGTCAAGGCGACCGAAGGCGGCAAGATCATGGCCGCCCTGTACCGTGGTCTGATCGTCGCTGGTGTGCTGGCCTTGATCTTCTATTACCCGGTCACCTCCTGGCTGATCGGTGCCGGAGCGACGCTGCCCGATGGCACGGTGATCAATACGATGACCATGTTCGGTTGCTCGGTGGTCGGTCTCGTGCTGACCGCGGCCCTAGTCTGGATTACCGAGTACTACACCGGCACCGATTATGCGCCGGTCAAGCATGTTGCTGCTGCCTGTCAGACTGGTCATGCGACCAATATCATTGCCGGTATCGGCGTCTCGATGAAGGCAACTGCGCTCCCAGTGCTCTCTGTGTGTGCCGCGATCTATGCGGCATTCGCCATGGGCGGCCTGTTCGGCATCGCCATTGCAGCGACCTCGATGCTGTCGATGGCCGGTATTGTCGTGGCCCTGGATGCCTACGGTCCGATCACCGACAACGCTGGTGGTATTGCTGAAATGGCCGAACTACCCAAGGAGGTGCGTAACGTC
>CAIXSK010000451.1 GCA_903922075.1 uncultured beta proteobacterium
GCGCGGCTGGCCAACATGTCGGTGGAAGACTTCCAGCGCCTGAACCCGTCGCACAACCGGCCGGTCATCGGCCCGGACACCCCGGTCGTCATCCCCGCCGACAAGCTCGACACCTTCCGCGACAACCTGCAGAACAGCCAGGTGCCGCTGACCCAGTGGCAAGCGTACACGGTCACCTCGGCCGAACGCCTGGCGCAGATCGCCGCCCGCTTCGACACCACCGCCGCCGAACTGGCCCGCGTCAACGGGCTGTCCGGCAATGTCCGCCTCGGCGCCGGCTCGACGCTGCTGGTGCCGGGCAATGGCCTGGGCCTGCGCAACCTGCTCAGCACGGCGCCGCAGCACATCATCGAACCGGAAAGAAGCGCCCGCTGCGGCAAGGCCGGGAAGCGAGCGGCGAAGCCCTGCGCTAGCGCCAAGGCCGGCAACAAAATGGCTGCGGGTACAGGCAACGCTGGCAAAGGGAGCAGCAAAATGGCCGCCAGCGCCAAAGCGCCGGGCAAGGCCAAGGCGGCCGGTGCGAAGCCAGCCAAAGGCGGCGCCGCCGGTAAACCGGCCAAAGGGCCGGCCAAGGTCACCAAATCCGGCCCGGGCAAGCGCGGCTGATTCAGCCGGCCAGGTGACAGCTCACCGTATGCGTCCCTGAAATATCCGTCGTCACCGGATAGCGCTGCCGGCAGACATCCATCGCCTGCGGGCAGCGCGGATGGAAATGGCAGCCGGCCGGCGGATTGGCCGGCGACGGCGTTTCGCCGGGCAGGCGGATGACCGCCGTCGCTCCTTCCAGGCGCGGCACCGGCACTGCCGACAACAGCGCCTGCGTGTAGGGATGGCTGGGTGAGCGCAGCACGTCCTCGGCCCGCCCCCGCTCGACGATGCGCCCGAGGTACATGACCGCGACGTCGTGCGCCAGGTATTCGACCACCGCGAAATTGTGGGTGATGAACAGGTAGGCGACGCCCAGCTCGCCCTGCAGTTTCTTGAGCAAATTCAGTATCTGCGCCTGCACCGAGACGTCGAGCGCCGAGGTTGGTTCGTCGCAGATCAGCAGTTCCGGCTGCACGGCCAGGGCGCGGGCGACGGCGATGCGCTGGCGCTGGCCGCCGGAAAATTCGTGCGGATAGCGCTCGGCGGCATCGGCCGGCAAGCCGACCTGCTGCAACAGCGCGGCGATGGCGGCGGCCCGGTTGGTCGATCCGGCCTCGATGCCGAGTGCCCCCATGCCCTCGGCGATGATCTCGCCGACCCGCAGGCGTGGGTTCAAGGAGGCGAACGGGTCCTGGAAAACCATCTGCATGTGCCGGCGAGCGCCGCGCAGGCGTTTGCCCGTGAGGCCGACCAGTTCGCCGCCGCCGAGCTTGACGCTGCCCGCGGTCGGCTTGATCAACTGCAGCAAGGCCTTGCCGACCGTCGTCTTGCCGCAGCCGGATTCGCCGACCAGGGCCAGCGTGCGGCCGGCGGCGATGGCCAGAGAAACGCCGTCCACGGCCCGGACATGGCCGACCGTGCGCTGCAGGAAACCCTTGCGGATCGGGAAATGGACCTTGAGGTCGGACACTTCGAGGAAGGCGCGACCGGGATCGATGTCGAGTTCGGTCACCGCGTGGCCGGTGCCATTGGCCGCCGCAGCCTCGCCCTGCCAGTGGCAGCGGACCGTGTGCGCCGCGCCGGTTTCGCGCCAGTCCGGCGACTGTTCGCGGCAGACCGCCATGACGTGCGGACAGCGGTCGGCGAAGCGGCAGCCGCCGGGCATCGCGGCCAGCGAGGGGACCTGGCCGGGGATGGTGGTCAGACGCAGGCCGCGCCGGGAGATATCGGGCAAGGCGGCGAACAGTGCCTGGGTGTAAGGGTGGCGGGGCCGACTGAAGAATTCCTCGCGGCTGGCCACTTCGACCAGTTCGCCGGCGTACATGACGCCGATCCGGTGCGCCATGCGGGCGACAACGCCGAGATCGTGGGTGATCAGCAGCATGCCCATGCCACGGTCGGCCTGAATTTTGGCCAATAAATCGAGAATCTGTGCCTGGACGGTGACGTCGAGCGCGGTGGTCGGCTCGTCGGCGATCAGCAGTTCCGGCTCGCCGGCCAGGGCGATGGCGATCATCACCCGCTGCTTCATGCCGCCGGAGAACAGGAACGGGAATTCGGTCAGCCGCCGCTCGGGGTCGGCGATGCCGACCTGGCGCAGCAGGTCGACCATGCGTTCGGTCGCCGCCGCCCCGCTCAGGCCGAGA
>CAIXSK010000452.1 GCA_903922075.1 uncultured beta proteobacterium
CCCGAGCAGGTCGTCGACCTTCAACTCGCCGCCGATAGTCAGCGACAGGTCATACAGCACGCCCAGGATCTGCTCGCGGTTCATCGGTTTGCCCAGGGCGTTCGCGCCAGCGCGGCGTCGTGGAATAGCCGACAAACGCGCGGCACGGCGGGGCCGGTTTGGCCCGATGGCAGCGCACCGCCCCCCGGCGCGGAGTCGTCACCGGCCAGCACCCCATCGATGGCTTCTGCATTCAGCGCTATGTGCCGCATTCGCCCACCCGCTAACGATTGTATAAATTTTTTTAGTTTTGTTAATTGTGAGCCAAATTCAGGCAGTGATCAAGCCAGGCTGATCGCTGTCGCCAGACGTTCCAGTAAACCGTTCAAGGCCAGGGCAACGGCCTGCTCGCGAACGGCAGCCCGATCGCCGATAAAGCGGCGGGTCAGCGCTTCACAACCACCGTCCCTTTGAGCCCAGGCGAAGCAAACGGTTCCGACCGGCTTCTCCGGCGTGCCACCGCTGGGTCCTGCAATACCGGTAATCGCCACCGACCAGTCGGCACGGCTATGCGCCAGCGCCCCTTGTGCCATGGCCCGCGCCGTGGCCTCGGAAACGGCACCATGGCGTTCCAGGGTGGATTCCGGCACGCCGAGCATGTCGGCCTTGGCGGCGTTGGAATAGGTGACGAAACCGCGGTCGAACCAAGCCGAACTACCGGCTATCGCCGTCACCGACTGGGCCAGCCAGCCACCGGTACACGACTCGGCGACGGCCAGCCATTCTCCCCGCGACAACAGCACGGCCCCCAGGCGTTCGGCAAGGTTTTCCAGTTCGGACATGGAAGCCATCCTAGCCTCCCGCTGCCGCCAAAACAATGGTGCAGCGCAGCATGGATTGGCTATACTTGGCTCGCAGGGATAAAAACAACCCACGAAAGGGAACAGCCATGAACGTCAAAATCCACTACCGGATCACCCAGGACCGCACCGGAATCCCCCAGGCCTACACCGGCGCCCGCCATTTCGTCGTGCGCGAGGGCGAAGCGGTTGAAGATACCGCGAGGAAGCAACTGGCCAGCGACTACCAGGTACCGAAAAGCGCCATCGAAATCTGCCGGATCGAGCACTGAACAACGGTCGGCAGATTGCCGGCCGCCCCCCTGGCGGCACCGGCGACGTCGAATCCGGGCTGACGAGCAGATTTTGTGCGCAGCACAAAAAATATCCGAAACAATCGCCAACTACATTCAGTTACAGAAAGCTACGAAAGGACGACAGACGCGAGGTCGGGCTATCTCTACACTGCAATTGTGCATTGAACCCCTCCTCTCGAAATTCCCCCTTTCGAGAATTTTCAACCCCGCCTCTGGCGGGGTTTTTTTTGGCCCGGCAGCGCCGGGCCGTTATAATCGCGGTTTTATTTATCGCACAGGGGTCTTCGGCATGGCTGAACAACACTCTTCCAAGGGCATCATGTGGAAAACGATCGGCGTTGCAGCCGTCCTGATTGCCATCGTTTATCCGCTCACCAACAAATCCTTCAACAGCGCCGCCAATTCCGGCGCCGGCGCCGACGAAGCCGAGGCCCGCATCCAGCCGGTGGCCAAGGTTGAACTGGCCAAGGCCGAAGCCGCACCGACCGGCGCACCGAAGGATGGCCCGACCGTTTTCAATACGGTCTGTGGCGCCTGCCACAACACCGGCGCCGCTGGCTCTCCGAAGCTCGACGACAAGGGCGCCTGGGCGCCGCGCGTTGCCCAAGGCAAGGATGCGCTGTACAAGAGCGCGCTGGCCGGCAAGGGCGCGATGCCGCCGAAGGGTGGCTCGACGCTGTCCGACGACGAAATCAAGGGCGCCGTCGATTACATTCTGGGCAAGGTCAAGTAAGCGACCGCCCAAGCTGAAGAAGGGGGCTGCGGCCTCCTTTTTTTGTGGACAAAAAAAGGGCGCCTCGTGAGCGCCCCTGCCGGCACGGCCCTGGCCGGGCCGCTACCGACTTCCTGCCGGGATTCCTTACTTCTTGGCCGGTTCCGCGGCCTTGGCGGCCTCGACCTTTGCCGGCTCGGCCTTGGCGGCTTCCGGTGCCGCTTCCTTGGCATGCTCCTTCGCCTTCTTTACCTTCTTGTCGGCCGGCTTGGCGGCTTCCTTGATCGCTTCCGGGGCGACAGCAGGCTTGGCTTCCGGTGCCTTGACCGCTTCGGCGGCCTTGGCAGCGGCGGCGGCCGGTTTCACTTCAGCAGCGGCCGGTTTGACGTCGGCAGCGTGAGCAATACCGAAAGCGGCGGCAAAGGCGATGGCGATGAGTTGCTTGGTCATTTTTGTTTCTCCTGAGTGGTTGATTCGGTTTTGTTCCGGCTTTGCAAAACTGCGCTGCCTTGTGCCGAATAACGCAGCCGGTGACGGCCCGGATGTCATAAGGAGAGTAACCCGCTGTAACGCGGGGTGACGGAGCGGTTAGGGTTTGTTTCCGGCCAGCATGGCCTTCAGGGCGTCGAGCCGGGCGCTGCCGGTTGCCTTGTCGGGCGGGGTGGCATCCTTGCCGCCGGAAAAACGGACGTCGTCCTTGCCCATTTCGGCGATGAAGCGCGACGGTTCGCAGGGGATCATGTCGCGCGCCTGCTTGCGTTTCTCGCAGTAGCTGATGTGCAGCGAACGCTGGGCACGGGTGATGCCGACGTACATCAGCCGGCGCTCTTCCTGCAGCTTGGCCGGCTCGAGCGATTCGCGGTGGGGCAGGATGCCTTCCTCGACGCCGACCAGGAAGACGTGCTTGTATTCCAGGCCCTTGGCGGCGTGCAGCGTGGAGAGCTGGATGGCGTCGATATCTTCGCTGTTCTGCTTGTCGAGCATGTTGATCAGGGCGATGCTCTGGGTCAGGTCGATCAGCGTCTTGCCGTCTTCCTCGCCCTTCTTGTTCAGCCATTCGGCAAATTCGCAGACGTTGCCCCAGCGCGTCTGGGCGGTGCGCTGCTCCTCGGCGTCGTAGAGGTAGGTTTCGTAGTCGATGGCCTTCAACAGGTCGGGCAGCACCTGTTGCGCCGGCTCGCGACCGGCCCGGTGCTGCAGGCGGTTGATGAACTGGCAGAATTCGAGCAGCGGTTCGAGCTGGCGTGGCTGCACGCGGTGGGCGAAGCCTTCCTCGAAAGCGGCGTGGAACAGCGAGATGTGGCGCTCGCCGGCGTAGGTGCCGAGCACCTGCAGGGTCGCCGCGCCGATGCCGCGCTTGGGGGTCGTCGCGGCGCGGATGAAGGCGGGATCGTCGTCCTCGTTGGCCAACAGGCGCAGGTAGCTGGTGATGTCCTTGATCTCGGCCTTGTCGAAAAAGGACTGGCCGCCGGACAGCAGGTAGGGAATCTTGTGGTTGCGCAGGTGGGTTTCGAGCAGGCGGGCCTGGTGATTCGAGCGGTAGAGGATGGCGTAGTCCCTGAACTTGCCGCGGTGCTCGAAGCGGTGGGCTTGCAGCTTCATGACCACGCCTTCGGCCTCGGCCTCGTTGTCCTTGCAGGCAGTGACGCTGATCTGGTCGCCGTGGCCGAGGTCGGACCACAATTTCTTGTCGAACAGTTTCTCGTTGTGAGCGATGACGTTGTTCGCGGCCTTCAGGATGCGGACCGTCGACCGGTAGTTCTGCTCCAGCTTGATGACTTTGAGCGACGGGAATTCGGCCGGCAGCTTCTTCAGGTTGTCGATGTCGGCACCGCGCCAGCCGTAGATCGCCTGGTCGTCGTCGCCGACGGCCGTGAACTGGGCGCGAACGCCGGTCAGCAGTTTGAGGAGCTGGTACTGGCAGGCATTGGTGTCCTGGTATTCGTCGACCAGCAGGTAGCGCAGGCGGTTCTGCCACTTCTCGGTGATCGCCGGGTTTTCGCTGAACAGTTTGACCGGCAGGCCGATCAGGTCGTCGAAATCGACCGCCTGGTAGGCTTTGAGCGTCGCCTCATAGCTCAGGTAGGCGCCGGCGGCCAGCGCTTCGTGCTCGTTGGTCGCCAGATGACGCGCCGCTTCCGGCGTGACCAGCGCATTCTTCCAGTTCGAGATGATGGACTGCAGGCGGCGCAGCGTCGCCTTGTCCACGGTCTTGGCACAGTCGGCGATGATGCCGGCACAGTCGGCCGAATCGAAGATCGAGAAGCGCGGCTTGTAGCCGAGCGCCTTGGCTTCCTCGCGCAGGATGCGCACGCCGAGCGAGTGGAAGGTCGAAATCTGCAGGTCGTCGGCCTGCTGTTTGGAAAGCAGCTTGCCGATACGCTCCTGCATTTCCCTGGCCGCCTTGTTGGTGAAGGTGATGGCGGCGATGTTGCGCGGCTGGAAACCACAGCTCTGGACCAGGTAGGCGATCTTTTGCGTGATCACCCGCGTCTTGCCCGAGCCGGCGCCGGCCAGCACCAGCAGGGGGCCGTCGAGGTAGTGGATCGCTTCGCGCTGGGGGACGTTGAGGCCGGACATGTCTCGGGAAAATGAAGGCGCCCCGACGAGGCGGGGCGCGCTGGATGAGGTGGGCCAATTTTACCCCCGGGGCCGGGTTTGTGAAAATTGGCCGCCGGCGTCAGGCGGTGTCGTCGATGCCGATCAAACGGTCGAGACGCACGCCCGGCTTGATCAGGCTGTCGGTCCCAACCTCCAGGTCGAGCAATTGCGCGGCGACGTCGCGCGCTTCCTGCAGCACTTTTTCCTCGCCATGAAAATCGCCGGTCGCTGCCGCCTCGATCTCGGCCAGTTCCTGCTGCAGGCTGCGTTGACGATCGCCTTCGATGCCTTCCATGACCTCGACCCGGCGAATATGCTCTTCGTCGACATGGCGCGCCCGCTCGATCGACTCCTGGGTCGGGCGCTGCGTACTGCTGGACAGGCGGGTCAGTTTCATCGGGGGCTCCTACCCCCGATAACGGCTTGATTTCCCTAAAGCTTTAGCCTGGTGATCTGCTTCGCAATCGACGAAACAAACCACTACAGGGCACCGAAGACCTTGCCCAGGATGGCGCTGCCGGCGCCGAGCGGGTTTGAACGAATCTTCTTTTCCTCTTCGGCGATCATCAGGAACAGGCCGTCCATCGCCTTGTGCGTCACGTAGCTGTCGATGTCGGCGTTCTTCTTGTCGACCAGGCCGGCGCTGGCCGCCTTGCCGGCAAACTTGTTGTACTGGTCGGCCAGTTTCAGCTTGGCCGTTTGCTCTTTGACGATGGGCATGAACTTGACCTTCAGTTGGTCGCTGGAGCTGCGCTTGAAGAACTGGGTCACGCTGTCGTCGCCGCCGGTCAGGATGGCCTTGGCGTCGGACACGGTCATTTTCTTGATCGAATCGACCAGGATCGGCTTGGCTTCGGCAACGGCATTTTCAGCCGCATGGTTCATCGTCTCGACCAGTTGGTCGGCCTGCTTGCCCATGCCGAGCATGCGCAGCGCCGATTTGCCCTTTTCGAGATAGCCAGGCAGCGGGATCCTCACCTTGGGGTTGCCCATGAAGCCATCGGTCTTGCCGAGCGACGAAACGGCGTAGTCGGCCCCCTTGGCCAGCGCTTCCTTGACGCCAGCCGCCGCATCACCGCTGGAAATGGCATCAAGGCCGCCGGCATGGGCCAATGCTACGGTCAGCCCGAAAAAAAGGGCAAAAATGGATTTCGGCAGACGGTTCATGGCGTTCTCCTGTGTGGCGCTGGCAAAATGGTCCTGGCTAGGCGGACCGACGAAGACAATACGAGCAGTACGGCGAGGAGGTTCAACGACGCCAGGGACATTTGGCCAGCGCCACAGGGTCAGACGATATCAAGGTGACCGATCCCGGTAGTCAGGTCGCGGTCCTTGGACTCCTTGCCGTGCAGCTTGATCTGCAGGCGCAGGTCGTTCAGCGAATCGGCGTTGCGCAGGGCATCTTCGTAGGTGATCTTGCCCGCCTCGTAGAGGTCGAACAGCGCCTGGTCGAAGGTCTGCATGCCGAGTTCGCGCGATTTCTTCATGATCTCCTTGATCTCGTGCACCTCGCCCTTGAAGATCAGGTCGGAAATCAGCGGCGAGTTGAGCAGCACTTCGATCGCCGCCATCCGGCCCTTGCCGTCCTTCTTGGGAATCAGGCGCTGCGAGACCATGGCGCGCAGGTTCAGCGACAGGTCCATCAGCAATTGCTGACGGCGCTCTTCCGGGAAGAAGTTGATGATCCGGTCGATCGCCTGGTTGGCACTGTTGGCGTGCAGCGTGGCCAGCGCCAGGTGGCCGGTTTCGGCGAAGGCAATGGCGTAATCCATGGTGTTGCGGTCGCGGATTTCTCCCATCTGGATGACGTCCGGCGCCTGACGCAGGGTATTCTTCAG
>CAIXSK010000453.1 GCA_903922075.1 uncultured beta proteobacterium
GCGGAGAAAAAGTGAGCGAATCGGGTCAATTATCGGTGCTGGTTGGCCAGGAGCTCGCCGCTGTCCGCCCCGCGTTGAAATGCGCGAAAGCATCGCCCGGCACAAGCGTTCGGCTTTGCCTTGAGGGCAAGGCATGAGCGGTCGCCTGTTCCGCATCCGTGGCCTGGTTCAGGGCGTCGGCTTTCGCCCCTACGTCTGGCGCCTCGCCACCGAACTCGGCCTGAACGGCTGGGTGCGTAATGACGGCAGCGGGGTGATTGCTACGGTCGGCGGCAAAAATTGGCTAATTTTCAAAAAACGCCTGCCGCTGGAGGCGCCCCGTCTGGCGCGCATCGATGCCATCGAGGACGAAGCGGCCGAGGTCAGCGGCGAAGGTTTTGCCATCCTCGACAGCGAATCCGGCGAGGTGCAAACCGCCATCGGCCCCGACGCCGGCATCTGCCCCGACTGCATCGCCGACCTCTGCGACCCGGCCAACCGCCGCTGGCGCTACGCCTTCACCACCTGCACCCATTGCGGCCCGCGCTATACCGTCAGCCGGCGCATCCCCTACGACCGGGCGTCGACCAGCCTCGCTGCCTTCCTGCTCTGCGCGCCGTGCAGCGTCGAATACAGCGCCCCGGCTGACCGCCGTTTCCATGCCGAAACCACCTGCTGCCCGGATTGCGGCCCGCAACTGAGCCTGCTCGATGCGGCCGGCCAGCCGCTGGCCGGCGACCCCATCGGCGAAACCCTGCGCCTGCTGCGCGCCGGAAATATCGTCGCGATCAAGGGCCTGGGCGGCTTCCACCTCGCCTGCGACGCGCGCAACCCAGCCGCCGTCGCCGAACTGCGCGAACGCAAGCAACGCGAAGCCAAGCCCTTCGCGGTCATGGGCCTGAACGCCGCCTCGCTGGCCGACTACGCCCGCATCGGCGAGGGCGAACTGGCGCTGCTGTCCAGCGTCGCCGCGCCCATCGTCCTCTGCCCGAAGGGCGGGAGCGAACTGAAAGGCATCGCCCCCGGCCTCGCCTGGCTCGGCGTCATGCTGCCGGCGACCCCGCTGCACCTGCTGCTCTGGCACGAAGCCGCCGGTCGGCCATCCGGCACCGACTGGCTGAAGGCGACCAGCGACCTGCTGCTGGTCATGACCAGCGCCAACCCGCACGGCGAACCGCTGGTCATCGCCAACAACGAAGCGCTGGAACGCCTTGCGGGGATCGCCGACGCCTATCTCGTCCACGACCGCGACATCGTCATCCGCTGCGACGATTCGGTCGCCCGGCCAACACCGGCCGGCCCGGCCTTCATCCGCCGCGCCCGCGGCTACGTGCCGGTGCCGATTCAACTGGCCGACGACGGCCCGACCGTGCTGGCGCTCGGCGGCTACCTGAAGAACACCATCTGCGTGATGAAAGGCCGCGAAGCCTTCCTGTCGCAGCACATCGGCGGCCTCGACAACGCCGCGGCCATCGGCTTCCTCGAAGAAACGGTCGATCACCTGCTGGCCATCCTCGACGTCCGGCCGGAGATCATCGCCCACGACCTGCACCCCGATTTCCCCTCCATCCACCTTGCCCTGCGCCTGGCCGAGCAACTCGACATTCCGGCCGTCGCCGTCGGCCACCACCAGGCGCACATCGCCGCGATCTGCGCCGAACACGGCATCAACGAGCCGATTGTCGGCCTGGCGCTCGACGGCGTCGGCCTCGGCCCGGACGGCGGCGCCTGGGGCGGCGAACTGCTGCGCCTTGACGGCGCCGATTGCCAGCGCCTCGGCCACCTCCACCCGCTGGCTATGCCCGGCGGCGACCGCGCGGCGAAAGAGCCGTGGCGCATGGCCGTTTCCGCCCTGCACGGCGCCGGCCTCGGCTACCGCGTCGGCGGCTGGATCAAGCAGTACTACCCGAGCCGCGACCCCGGCCCGCTACTCACCATGCTCGCCCGCAACCTGCGCTGCCCGCCGACCACCAGCCTCGGCCGCTGGTTCGACGCCGCCGCCGGCCTGCTCGGCGTGCGCGACCTGATGCAATACGAAGGGCAGGCGGCGATGGAACTCGAAGGCCTCGCCGCC
>CAIXSK010000454.1 GCA_903922075.1 uncultured beta proteobacterium
ACCTCCGGCCCGGTGGCGGCATCGCCTTCGTGGCCAGCGTCGCCGGCTACCGCGGCCTGCCCAAGGCGCTTTGCTACGGGCCGGGCAAGGCGGCGCTGATCCACTTTGCCGAGGTCCTGCATCTCGACCTGGCACCCAAGGGTATCGGCGTCTGGGTGATCAACCCCGGCTTCGTCGCCACGCCGCTGACCGCCAAGAACGATTTCGCCATGCCGGCGCTGCAAACGCCCGAACAGGCGGCCAATGCTACGGTCGATGGCTTTAAATCGGCCAATTTCGAAATCCATTTCCCGAAGCGTTTCACCCGCCTGATGAAGCTGCTGGCCATCCTGCCCTACCGCTGGTATTTCCCCTTGATCCGCCGCTTGACCGGAGGCTGACATGAGCATCGACGCACTGGTTCGTTTCTACGAAACCCTGACCCCGGCGGATGTCGACCGCTTTCCCGAGTTCTACGCCGAAGACGCCTTCTTCAAGGATCCGTTCAACGAAGTCAGCGGCATCGACGCCATCCAGGGTATTTTCGGCCACATGTTCCGCCAGGTCGGCGAACCGCGTTTCGTCGTCGACGAACGGCTCGTCAGTCCCGACGGCGCCATGCTGGTCTGGCGCTTTCATTTCCGCATCCGCCCGTGGTGCGGCGGGCCGCTGACCCTGCGCGGCGTCTCCCACCTGAAATTCGACGCCGACGGCAAGGTCAGCTACCACCGCGACTACTGGGATGCCGCCGAGGAGTTGTACATGAAACTGCCCGGCCTGGGCCTGCTGATGCGCAGCCTGCAAAAAACCCTGGGCAGCCGATAAACCCGGCGCTCCCGGGCCTTGATTGGCGGCGGCCAGGCGGTGGATTTTTGATCGAAATTCAATGTCGGCCCCGCCGCCCCTTCTATAATCTGGCCCCATGATCCAGTTCACCAACGTCGCCAAGACCTTTCGCAAAGCCCGCGTGCTCGATGGCATCAGCCTGAACATCGGGCTCGGCGAACGCGTCGCCCTGATCGGCTCCAACGGGGCCGGCAAGACCACCCTGATCCGCTGCCTGCTCGGCGAATACACGCACGACGGCAGCGTCGCCATCAACGGCCTCGACCCGCGCAGCAACCGCACCGCCGTGCTCGGCACCATCGGCTTCGTGCCACAACTGCCGCCGCCGCTGAAAATGCCGGTCGGCCAGCTGATCGATTTTTCGGCCTCGCTGTGCGGCACCGATCCGCAGCGCATCCACGCCATCGCCAGGCGCCTCGGTCTCAACCTCGACGACATCCTGTCCCGCCAGTTCGTCCGCCTCTCCGGCGGCATGAAGCAGAAGCTGCTGATCGCCATCGCCCTCGGCCGCGACGCCAAGGTGCTGGTCATGGACGAACCGGCCGCCAACCTCGATCCGGAAGCCCGCAAGATCTTCTTCGACCTGCTGGCCGAACGCCTCGACGACGCGACGATGATCATCTCCAGCCACCGTCTCGACGAAGTCTCGGCCCTGGTCAATCGCGTCATCGAAATGGACATGGGCAAGGTCGTCCTCGACGACAAGGTGGCCGACGCCGTGACGCTGACCGCCCGGCTGGCCTGCCGCATCGTGCTCAACCGCTTCGAGCCGGCCTTCGCCAAGGCGCTGGATGGCTGGAACCTGCAGAGCAGCGACGACAACCGCGTCTGGCAGGGGCGAGATCGCCGGGCCGGACCGCCTGCGCTTCCTCGGCATCG
>CAIXSK010000455.1 GCA_903922075.1 uncultured beta proteobacterium
GGCTGAGTCAGTCCGGGGTGGCCAGGACGACGCGATTCCGGCCGTCGTGCTTGGCCCGGTAGAGCGCGGCGTCGGCTGCGGCAATGAGGTTTTCCAGGCTCGATTCGGGCCCGGGCACGATGGCCGAGACCCCCATGCTGAGCGTCACGTAGGGGGCGGTTTGCGATTCGCTGTGGGCTAGCGCCAGATCGACGATGGCCTCACGGATGCGTTCGGCCACGGCTTTGGCGCCGGTCAGGTCGGTATTCGGCATGACCACGGCGAATTCCTCGCCGCCGTAGCGCGCCGTCATGTCGGCGGGCCGGAAGACGGTGGCGCCAATGGCGCTGGCCACCGCGCGCAGGCAGTCATCGCCTTTCTGGTGGCCGTAATGGTCGTTGTAGTTCTTGAAATGATCGACGTCGGCCAGGATGAAGGCCATCGAGGTGCCGGCGCGTTGGCCGCATTTCCATTCGATCAGCAGCTTTTCGTCGAGCGAGCGGCGATTGGCCAGGGCGGTCAGGCTGTCGCGGGCCGCCAGATTCTGCAGGGCCTGTTCGGCCCGCTTCTGGTCGGTCATGTCGCGCAGGGTCTCGACGACGGCGATCAGCTTGCCGTGATCGTCGAAAATCGGACCGGCATCGACGGCCAGGTAGCGCCGCTCGCCCTTGATCGGCATCGTGCACCAGTTTTCGGCGCGCAGGCCGTGGCCGAATTCGCCAGGGCTGGTGTGGGCGGTATAGAGATTGTCGAGCTGGGCAAATTCGTCGAGGGCGACGATATCGGCCAGGCAGTAGCGGGGCTCGTTGTAGAAAGCCCGCCAGTGATCGCCGGTACCGACCATCTCGCTGGCCGGAATGCCGGTCAGGCGCTCACAGGCGTGGTTCCAGATGGTGACGCGGCGGTCGGCGTCGAGTACGAAGGTCGGTACGACGAGGTGTTGCATCAGGCGCACGGCCAGGCTGTGCACGAGGTCGCTGCTGCCGGTGTTGAGGCTGCTCACAAATTGCAAGGTGTCCCCCCTGGACGAATCGGTGTGGTGTCAGGCGATGTTGCTTGCCGGCTGTTGCCGGTCTTCGGGTCGCGAAAACATACGCTTCGCCGCCCGCCTTGTCAAAGCCGGTGTCATGGGCTCTGGCGAGCCCGCGCCAGATCGAGGTCGGCGCGGTTTTTTTCGTCGACGTAAATACCGTTGGTCGAGCCGTGGCTGCTGGCAAAGCAGGCGACTTCGACGTTGGCCAGCGGCTTGCCTTTTTGCAGCACGTCGACGGCGCAGCGGCCGTAGGCGCTGTCGATGGTGGCCAGCAGATTGCGGGCGTAGGGCGTCTCCAGCTTGCCGTCGAGGATCAGGTTGGCGAGCAGCACGCCGTCCGGCTTCAGCACGCGGCGGGTGGCAGCCCAGAATTCGCGGGTGACCAGGTGGCTGGGGATGGCGGTGTGCGAGCTGTAGACGTCGACGACGACGGCGTCGAAGCGGCGTTGGCTGGTGGCGACGAAGCGCCGGGCATCGTCGGCGATGAATTCGCCACGCGCCGGCTCGCGCAGGAAGTGCTGTTCGGCAATGGCGCGGATGGCCGGGTCGATGTCGACGTAGGTGTAGCGGTTGAGCGGCTCGCGGTGCGACAGGGTGAAGCCGCCGGCACCGAGGACGAGGATTTCCCGGCCCTTGAAGCCGAGGTCGTCGAGCAGGATCTGGCGCAGGTGCTTGATGTAGCGCGTGTAGTTGGGCGGCTCGCTGTCGTCGAGCAGCGAGGCCAGCGAATTGTTGACGAAGAAGGCGCGCGGGTTTTGCTGGCCGGCCAGGTCGACCGGGCCGATGGTGTAGTCGGCGTAGGCGGTGTCGGCAGTGGTCGGCGACTGGAGATTGAGCAGGGCGGCAAATGCTACGGTAGGCAGCAAAAACAGGCCAAATTTCAAATTTTTCCCGGCCAGCAGGATGACGCCGACGACCAGGCCGAGCGAACAGGCGAACACCGCGGCGGAGACGCCCAGCCATTGCATGACGATCAGCGACAGCGTCAGCGA
>CAIXSK010000456.1 GCA_903922075.1 uncultured beta proteobacterium
CCATCCGATCCTGTGCACGCTATCCACGACAATGCCGTCAGGCGCCATGCGGACGCTGGAACTGCCACTCTCCAACATCAGCGGTGGCGGCGTCAGCCTGGTCGCGCCGACCGACCTCGCCGAGCGTTTCCCACGCGATGCACTATTCAAGGACTGCCGGCTGGAAATCCCCGAAGAGGGCGTCATCCAGGTCAATCTGCGCGTGCGCAAAACGATCGAAATCTCGCCGCAGAGCGGCCATCGCAGCCTGCGCGTCGGGTGTGAATACATTGGATTGCCGGCTAGCCGGCTGGCGATGATTGAGCGCTACATCACCCGCATCGAACGCGAACGCAAGGCTCGCGATTCAGGACTGGCCGATTAGACCTGCATGTTCATCACGTCCTGATAGGCCGTGACCAACTTGTTGCGCACCTGAACCATCTCCTGGAAGGAAACGCTGGCCGTCTGCAAGGCAATCATCACCTCATGCAGGTTCTGGTTCGTATCGCCGGCGGCAAGTTTTTCCGCCATCTGATTTGCCTCGACCTGAGTCTGGTTAACCTTGTCGATGGAACCTTGCAGAATCTGGGCAAAATCGGCGCCGCCAGCCGCCGGCGCGCTATTCTCCGCCGTCTTCCCGGAAGCCTGCGCCGCGGTCGTACGCAGCGCGCTCAACATTTGTTCGATTCCTAGCGTATCCATTTTCAGCTCCATTTACCTCGGGAATCAACAAGCAATTCCCAGGCCAGAATCAATCCTGAAAATATCCTTCGTCCCGGTATTGCTGCAATTTGTAGCGCAAGGTCCGCTCCGAAATCCCCAGCCGCTCGATGGCCTTCTTCCGCGAGCCGCCCACCTCCGCCAAGGTACGCAGGATGTGGTCGCGCTCCAAGTCCTTCATATTATCAACCCTTTTCTCCGTTTCCGTCAGCACCGATTGCGGCGCCACCTCCGGTGACGGCAACACGGGCTGAGCATCGGCAAGCGGCCGCGGCACAAGGTTCAGCACCTCCGGACCAATGCTGCTTCCGGCCGCCATGATCAAGGCTCGCTGGATCACATTCTCCAGTTCGCGAACATTGCCCGGCCAGGGATAGGACTTCAGTGCCGCCTCGGCGGCCGGTGACAGGCTCATCCCGGTACGCCCGAAGCGCCCGCCATGCTCGACGATGAAATGACGGGCGATCGCCACGATATCCTCCGGCCGTTGGCGCAGCGCGGGAATGGCCACCGGGAATACGTTGAGGCGGTAATACAGATCCTCACGAAAAACCCCCTTGGCTACCGCCTCGGCCATATCGCGGTTGGAGGTCGCCACGATGCGGATGTTCAGCGCAACCGGTTTCTTGCCGCCGACCCGCTCGACCTCGCGCTCCTGCAACACGCGCAGCAACTTGGCCTGCAACCCCATCGGCATCTCGGTCACTTCGTCGAGCAGCAGGGTGCCATCCTGGGCCTGCTCGAACTTGCCGGCCTGCGCCTGCTGGGCACCGGTGAAGGCCCCCTTTTCGTAGCCAAACAGCGTGGCCTCAAGCAAGCTGTCGGGAATCGCCGCGCAATTAATGGCGACGAACGGCCCGCTCTTGCGCGCCGACTGCCGATGAATGAAGCGAGCAACCACTTCCTTGCCGACGCCTGATTCTCCAGTGAGCAATACGGTAGCGTCGGTCTGGGCAACACGCTGGGCGATGGCGAACAGATCACGGCTGGCCGGGTCGATGCTGACCACCCCGGCGCCATCATCTGACGCCGGCAGTTCATATTTGTTGATGTGCGCCAGCAAGGCCTGCGGCTCGAACGGCTTGAGCAGGAAATCGCAGGCGCCGGAACGCATCGCGTCGACGGCCTTGTCCACCTCGGCGTAGGCCGTCATCAGCACGACCGGCAGATGCGGCAGGCGGGCGCGAATTTCCTTGAGCAGCGCGATACCGTCCATCGGCATCATCCGCACATCGCTGACGACGATGGAAAACGCCTGCTCTTCCAGCACCTTGAGCGCCGCCTCGCCGCCATCGACAGCGACATAGGGACGTCCGGCCAGTTCCAGCGTATCGCCGATCGCCTCGCGCAGGCTGGGGTCGTCTTCGACGACGAGGATGGGCAAGCTGTGTTCAGCCATGGTTTTCACTTTCAAGCTCGGATACCCCGACCGGCAGGGTCATGACGAACTCGGCGCCTTCGCCGGGTTCGGAAAACAATTCGATTGCACCGCCATGCGCCCGGGCCACCCCCAACGCAATAGCCAAGCCGAGGCCCGTACCCTGCCCCTTGGTGGTAAAAAATGGCTCGAAGATGCGCACCTGGGTTTCCCTGGCGACCCCCGGGCCACTGTCACGCACGCCGATGGCCAGCAGATCGCCGCGCCGATTGCCGGCCAGGCAAATTTTGCCGCCCGCCGGCGTGGCCTGCATGGCATTTTCCAGCAAATTCACCAAGGCACCGAACAGGGCCTTCCGGCTGCCGACGATTTTTGCCCCTTCGCAGGCATCGACCGTGGCAAATGCCAGCCCATGCTCGCGCATCAGCGGCTCCACGGTCTGCGCCGCCTCGGCCAGCAAATCCCCGGCCTCGATGACATCGTGCCCGATACTTTCGCCACGCGCAAAGAGCAGCACATCCTGGATAAGGCGCTCCAGACGGCGCAACTGGCCGGTTGCCTTTTCCGAAAAACGCGCCCGCGCCTCGTCCGGAACGCCGGCCTGCCCCAGGTTCGAGGTATAAAGCAGCGCCGCCGCCAGCGGCGTACGTAACTGATGCGCCAGTGAAGCCGCCATCTCGCCCATCGCCGCCAGTCGCTGATTGCGCTCCAGTTCCGTCTTCATCCGGTGGGCCGCCGTCACATCGTGAATCAGCAAAATCTTGCCACCGGCCGATGGCAAGGCGCTTTCGGCAATCGACACCCGGCCGTCGCCAATCAGCCACTCACCGACCGTCAGGGTCGGCTCCAAGTGGGCACGGGCGACATCGCCCCAATGTTGGCCAACCATCTCCGCCCCGAACATCGCCATCGCCGCCGGATTGACCGCAACCACCAGCGCCGTCGCATCGAGCAGCACGACACCCGCCGGCAAGGCATCGAGCAACGAGGAAAGACGCTCGGAAAGCGCCTCCTTCTCCTGATATTGCCGGCGCAACTCGCCATTGGCCACCGCCAGTTCATCGGTCAGCGAGGCGACTCGGGACTGCAAGGCCTCGTAAGCCTGAGTCAACTCGGCCGATACCTGGTTGAACATGGCAAACGCCCGCTGCAAATCGGCGGTCTTGGTGTCTGGATCGGGCGTCACGGGATTGGCCTGTACGGCTGGGGTCGAAAAAAGATAGGGGGAATTCAGCGCGGGTAATAGTAGAATATTTCTAGGAAAATTTGGCTTCTCAATTGATTCTTCTTCTGTTTCACCGCAATTTGACCGAGCATTAATGGCAGCAACGACTGATACGACGGCAGGAAGCACACCGCTGGGCAACCCGGTGGACCGTCTGCGCGAGGCCTTCGACCGGCTCGGCAGTCAGCAGAAGATCGCCTTCATGGTCACCATTGCCGCCCTGATTGCCGTCATTGTCGGTTCGATCCTCTGGAGCCGGCAACCCGACTGGAAAGTACTGTTCTCCAATCTCACCGAGAAGGATGGCGGCTCGATCGCCACGATACTCGAGCAGCAGAACATCCCCCATCGCTATAGCGACAGCGGCGCCCTGCTAGTCCCGGCAGAACGTGTCCATGAAGTCCGCCTGAAGCTTGCCTCACAGGGCCTGCCGCGCGGCGGCATGGTCGGCTTCGAGTTGATGGAGAACCAGAAATTCGGCGTCAGCCAGTTTGCCGAACAGGTGAACTACCAGCGCGGCCTGGAAGGCGAGCTGGCACGGACGATACAGTCGATCGGCTCGGTTCAGTCGGCCCGTATCCACCTGGCTATCCCCAAACCATCCGTATTCGTCCGCGAAGAACAAAAGCCGACCGCATCGGTCATGCTCAACCTCTACCCCGGCCGTACGCTCGACCCCGGCCAGGTTGCTGGCATCACCCACCTCGTCTCCTCCAGCGTCCCGCAACTGCCGGCCAGCAACGTGACGGTCATCGACCAGAACGGCGCCCTCCTCTCGCAACTCAAAAGCAAACTGACGGAAGCCGGCCTCGACCCCGCGCAGATCAAATACGTCCGCGATCTTGAGAACAGCATCATCAAGCGCATCGACGAGATACTCAGGCCGGTGCTGGGCCCCGACAATTTCAAGGTGCAGGTTGCGGCTGACATCGACTTCTCGCAAACCGAACAAACAGCCGAGAGCTACCGGCCGAATGGCACGCCGGAAAGCACCAGCATCCGCAGCCAGCAAAACAACGAAACCGCCAGCGTCAACCAAGCCGCCGGCGGCGTCCCCGGCGCCCTGACCAACCAGCCCCCCGTTCCGGCAACGGCACCGCTGACCCAGCCGGCAACGGGACCGCAAGCGGGTGGCCAAGCGGGAAAACCAGGCGAGATACAGGGCAAGATCGACGCGGCGGGAGTAACCGCCCCGCTCAACGCAGCCGGCCAACCGATCAACACCAGCAAGAACGCCACGATCAACTACGAACTGGACAAGACCATCCGCCATACCCGGCAAGGGATGGGCAACATCCGCCGACTCTCTGCGGCCGTCGTCGTCAACCACCGCAAGGATGTCGACAAAACCGGAAAGGCGATCACCAAGACCATCCCGGAACCGGAAATGAAGCAGATCAACGAACTGGTCCGCGAAGCCATGGGATTCAGCAAGGAGCGCGGCGATACTCTGTCGGTCGCCAACGCTCCCTTCACGGCTGTCGACAAGAGCGAAATCGAACTGCCAGTCTGGAAAGATCCGGAGAACATCTCCTACTTCAAGGACACCGTCAAATACTTGCTGATCGCCGCCATTGTGGCGTTCCTCTACCTCAAGGTCATTCAACCATCGCTCAAAACGATGTTCCCTCCTCGCCCCGAAGGCGACGGAAAGTTGGGTGCGGAAGGCGGCGCAGGTGCCGGTGGAACTTTCGGCGGCGTCAGGATACCTGGCCTGGAGCCCGGCGAGGACGAAGCCACCCAGGTGCACATCGATCACTACGCCATCAAGGTCCAGAAGGCACGCGACGTTGCCGACAAGGACCCGAAGGCGGTCGCCAACATCATCAAGGACTGGATGGGCGTCAATGGCAACTAGCCCGGAAGAAGGCCTCGAAAAGAGCGCCACGCTGCTCATTACCCTCGGCGAAGACCACGCCGCAGAAGTGCTCAAGCAACTTGGCCCGCGCGAAGTCCAGAAAATCGGCCATCCATGGCCCTGCTCAAGTCAGTTCCGCGAACCAAGGTCGAGGCGGTCCTCGACGAGTTTCATCAGATCGTCGGCGAGCACGCGGCTGTTCATGTCGACACCGACAACTACGTTCGTTCGGTGCTGACCAAAGCCCTGGGTGACGACAAGGCATCCAATCTCATTTCACGCATCCTGCAAAGCGGCGAGACCTCGGGTATCGAGGGTCTCAAATGGATGGACGCGGCAACCGCCGCCGACCTGATCAAGAACGAACACCCGCAGATCATTTCGACCATTCTGGTACACCTCGAACACGATCATGCCAGCGAAATCCTCAATCACTTCACCGAGCGCCTGCGCAACGACGTCGTACTCCGCATCGCCACCCTGGA
This sequence comes from uncultured beta proteobacterium, assembly GCA_903922075.1. Lineage (GTDB taxonomy): Bacteria > Pseudomonadota > Gammaproteobacteria > Burkholderiales > Rhodocyclaceae > Azonexus. The sequence goes on from CAIXSK010000456.1 coordinate 5,649, forward strand.
AGGCATACAGCCGGCAGCGCTGAAAGAACTGAACGATGCCATGGCGCGTATCCTCGCCGGCTCCACCAGCATCAAGCGCACGGCGATGGGCGGCGTACGCACCGTCGCGGAGATTCTGAACTTCATCGGGACCGCCAACGAAACGTCTGTGGTCGATGCCATTCGGGAATACGACCCCGACCTGGCCCAGAAGATTCTCGACGAGATGTTCGTTTTCGAGAACCTGATGGACATCGACGACCGTTCGATCCAGCTCATCCTGCGCGAAGTGCAGTCGGATTCGCTGATCCTCGCCCTGAAGGGCGCATCGCCGGAGCTGCGCGAAAAGATATTCAAGAACATGTCCCAACGCGCCGCCGAAATGCTGCGCGAGGACCTCGAATCGAAGGGACCGGTCCGCCTCTCCGAAGTCGAAGCCGAACAGAAGGAAATCCTCAAGGTCGTTCGCCGCCTTGCCGACGAAGGTCAGATCGTCCTCGGCGGCGCCGGCGGCGAACAGATGGTTTAAGCCAACACTGAACCATGATCATCCCCAAGGAAGAACTCACCCACTTCCAGCGCTGGCAGGTTGACTCCTTCGAACCCAAGCGCCCCCCGGAGGCGCCTTCGTCACCGCCACCGAGCAGCCCGGAGGCCGAGAGCACGGCATAACCCCAGGCGCCGTTCAACTTGCCAACGGCCGAGGACATCGAGCGCATGCACGAAGAAGCGCGCGCCTCGGGTTACCAGGCTGGTTTCGCCGAAGGCCGCCTGGCCGGTGAACA
>CAIXSK010000457.1 GCA_903922075.1 uncultured beta proteobacterium
CCCCCTGAGAGGCGCTGAGCAACGCAGCCGCTGGCGGAAAAAGGGCGAGGACTGTCTGAGGGGCGCAGCCCCGAGTTCCGCAGCCGCCCGGCCTGCCGAGTAGCGCAAGGGACCGGCGTAGCCGGCGCCGACCTGGGGGTCGCCTTTTCTTTGGCTACTTTCTTTTGGCGAAGCAAAAGAAAGTACGCCCGCCCTCAAGGCGGAAAGCGCGGCTCCAGAAAACTACGACTGCTTCAGTCAGCAGCCCCCTCTTCCCGCGCCAACTTCTTCCGCATCCGACTCGTCCCCCAAGCCACCAGCCCGGCAATGACCGGAATCGAAACCGCCGTGATCACGTCGGTATTCAGGTGATGCAGTTCCTTGGTCCCCTTGGCCAGGTATTGCACCAGCTGCGAGCCGTAGTAGGTGAGGACGACGACCGACAGCCCCTCGACCGTTTCCTGCAAACGCAACTGCAGGCGGGCGCGGCTGTTCATCTGGCCGAGCAGTTCCTGGTTCTGGCGCTCCAGTTCGATGTCCACCCGGGTGCGCAGCAGTTGCGAGTTGCGGGCGACGCGGGCGGAGAGTTCTTCCTGGCGGCGGCTGATTGCCTCGCAGGTGTTCATGGCCGGCAAGAGGCGGCGTTGCATGAATTCGTAGAAGGTCGGCAGGCCGGAGATGCGCGTCTCGCGCAGTTCCTCGATGCGCTGCATGACCAGCCCGTGATAGGCGCGCGAGGCGCCGAAGCGGAAGGTGGTGCGGGCGACCGAGTGCTCGACTTCGGCGGCCAGCGTGGACAGGGTGCCGAGGACTTCGCGCTCGTCGGTGGGCGACTTGGCCTGGCCGATGCGGTCCATCATGTCGGCCAGCTGCTTTTCGCCGATGAACAGCCATTTGCCGACTTCCTTGGCGACCGGCAGGCCGAGCAGGGACATCATCCGGTAGGTTTCGATTTCGCACAGGCGCTGCACGGTGCGGCCGGTCTGGCGCTGGGTCATCCCCTCGTTGAGCACAAGAAAGCGTGAGAAGCCGTTGTCGATCTTGAAGTCGGTGAAGATCCAGGCGGTGTCGTCGGCGACCCGGGCGGCGACCATCGTCCGACCGTTCGGGGTCAGGCTGGCGAGCACCGATTCCGGGCTGATTTCGTCGGTCGACCGCAACTCGACATGGGTGGCGACGATCAGCTTGCCGGGAATGCCGGACAGCCATTCCGGATGCACGGCGTCGAAGGCGGTGACGTCGGGGTGCAGCTCCTCGCCGCTGGCCAGCGGGCGGAAGAAGGTGTAGCTGGAAAACTCGGTGTGCAACTCCCAGCGCATGCGGAAGGCGCCGGTGTCGATCATCATGTGTGAATCCGAGCTTTCGATCGAATTGCAGATCTGGGTCTGGGTCAGTTTGGCCAGGTTGTCGCGGGCGGCCGGCGCCTTGTCGGTGCTGTGCTTGAAGACCAGGTGCGAGACGAGCACCGCCCCGACCAGCGGTACCGGCGGCCGGGCGTGGAATTCGTTGTTGAGGCGCTGGCGGAGCGGGTGCTCTTCCAGTTCGGCAAGCGTCAGGCGAGGATGCATGGTGGTCGCGTCCAGGGATTGTTGCGGTGCAGCAGATTGTAGCGCATCAAAATCAGGATGCTGCGCGGGCGATCAGATAGCGCCCGAATTCGTGGTCCAGCCCGGGCGCCGCCTGTTCGAGCAGGAACTGGCGAAAGCGCTGGCCGGCCGGCAGCAGGCGCTTGCTGTTCATATGCACGACGTACCAGGTGCGCTCGATCGGCGTGCCGATCACGTCCAGCACGCTGACCTCGGCGGTCTTCAGTTCGAGCGGCAGGGTGTGCAGCGAAATCAGCGCGATGCCCATGCCGGCCATCACCGCCTGCTTGATCGTCTCGTTGCTGCCCATGCTGATCGTCCGCGCCGGGGTGAACAGATGGTTCTTGAACATTTCCTCGGCGACGCGGCGGGAGCCTGAGCCTTCCTCGCGCAACAGGAAGGTTTCGTGGCGCAGCTCCTGCAGGTCGAAGCGGCGGGCCTCGCGCAGCGGGTGGTCGGCCGGGCCGATCAACACGTAAGGGTGGCTGGCCATCGGCTCTGCGTGGGCGTCGATCTCGACCGGGATGCGGCCCATCACGGCGAGGTCGATGGCGTTGTCCTGCAGTTTCTGCAACAGGCCTTCGCGGTTGCCGACCGAGAACTGCACCTCGATGCCGGGATGCGCCTGCGAGAACTGGGCGAGCAGGCGGGGCATGAAATACTTGGCGGTACTGACCAGGCCGACCGACAGCTGGCCGGCCTCGGCGCCGAGCAGGCCCTGCAGGTTGGCCTCGGCATCCTTGATTTCGCCGAGCACGCGCAGCGCGTGGTGCATCAGCAGGTCGCCGGCATCGGTCAGCGCGACGCCGCGGCCCATGCGTTCGAACAGCGGCAGGCCGACGTTGTCTTCGAGCTGCTTCAGCTGCATCGAGACGGCTGGCGGCGTCAGGTGCAGCTCCTCGGCGGCGCGGGCGTAGCTCAGGTGGCGGGCGGCGACGACGAAAATCTGCAACTGGCGCAGCGTCAGGGTGCGGATGAAGTTCATGGTCGGTTTTTGTTTTGGCTTTGGGGGGTAAGGGTTAGTTTATTGCTTTTTGTGCCTTTTCTGAGCTTGTGTTTTCCGCGCTTGAGGCGCGTCTTACTTTCTTTTGCTTCGCCAAAAGAAAGGTAAGCAAAGAAAAGGCGACCCTGGGTCGGCGCCGGCTACGCCGGTCCCCTGCGCTACTCGGCAGGCCGGGCGGCTGCGGAACTCGGGGCTGCGCCCCTCAAACAGTCCTCGCCGAAGGCCCCC
>CAIXSK010000458.1 GCA_903922075.1 uncultured beta proteobacterium
CGGATAGCCGGAATAATCGACGGCATTGACCCCGACAAAGATGTCGCGGCTACCCAGCACCTCGGCCCAGGCCATGGCCAGCGACAGCATGATGGTGTTGCGGGCCGGCACATAGGTGACCGGAATGCCCGGCTGGACGCCCTCGGTCGGCACGGCGATGGCAGTATCGGTCAGCGCCGAACCGCCGAACTGGGCCAGCCCGAAATCGAGCACGCGATGCTCGGCGGCACCAAGCGCCTTGACCACGCGATCGGCGGCGGCCAACTCGGCGCAATGCCGCTGACCGTAATTGAAGGACAGGCAATAGGATTCGAAACCCTGGCTGCGGGCGATGGCCAGACAGGTGGCGGAATCGAGTCCACCGGAAAGGAGAACGACGGCTTTCTTCATCATGGGGCGCGAATATACCCCAAAATCCTGCCGCTTTGAGAGGCTATCTGCTTGTTCCTGCGCGAAAAATCAGCCGTTGCTGAGGAGCGCCAACTCCCGTTCGGCCAGCGCCTCGTCGCCGAGGTTGAGTTCGACCAGACGGCGCAGGTGGGTGACGCTTTCGAGGTCGATGTCGCGACAGGCCAGGCCGTAGTAATTGGCCAGGTGATGCACGACAGTCGCTTCCATGCGGATGGTGGTGCCGACGTTGTCGAGGCGGATTTTCAGCGTGCAGTTGGTGCCGACGGTGACGAACATCGTCGAATGCGGATGGATCAGCGCGCCCTTGAGCGACAGGTCGAGCACATCGACGACGCATTCGCCGTCGGGCAGGAAGAGGGTGGCTTTGCTTTGGAATGGTATGCGGGAAAATTTGCGGCGATTGTCGGTCATGCTTGTCTCCGTCCTTATTTTCCCTGCATGTTACCCCAAAGCAATTTGTGCATTTGCAGCTGGAAGCGCACGTTCAGGCCGTCCTCGAGTATCCAGTCGGCCAGCGAGCGCGCTTCGATCAGCCCCTGGGCCGGCGAAAAGAGCACCGGACAGAGGCGATCCAGCCCACGTTCACGCAGGACGTCGCGCGCCCATTCGTAATCGCCGCGGGAAGCGATGACGATCTTTATCTCGTCCCGCGCGTTCAGAAACGGCAGGTTTTCCCAACGATTCCTGGCCGCTTCGCCGGAATCCGGCGCCTTGAGGTCCATGATCCTTGAGACCCGCGGATCGACGCCGGAAATATCCAGCACCCCGGAAGTTTCCAGCGAGACGTCGTAAGCGGCATCGCATAGCGCCGTCAGCAGCGCCAGGCAATCCTTCTGGGCCAGCGGCTCGCCGCCGGTGACGCAGACCTGGCGGGCCGGGTATCTGGCCACTTCGGCCAGCACCGATTCAATACTGGCCGGCTCGCCACCGGTAAAGCTGTAGGTCGTGTCGCACCAGGTGCAGCGCAACGGGCAGCCGGTCAGGCGGACGAAAACGGTCGGCAGGCCGGCGCGCGACGCCTCACCCTGCAGCGAGTAGAAAATTTCGGTGAGACGTAAAGCCAATTACTTCTTCTTCAATCGCTCGCGGGCGGTATCGGCGGCCGGGGTGCCCGGATACTTGGTCAGCACCGTTTCCAGCGAACGCCTGGTGCCGGTCGGGTTGCCCATTTCCTGCTGGCAGGTGGCGATGGCCAGCCAGGCGTCCGGCGCCTTGGCGCTGTCGGCATACTTGGTGGTGACCACGCTCTGCGCCTCGATGGCGCGTTTGCAGTCACGCTGGGCGTACCAGGCGTTGCCCAGCCAATACTGGGCATTGGGTGCCAGCGAGCTGTCCGGATATTTCTGGACGAAAGCGCCGAACCCGGCGGCGGCTTCCTTGTACTTGCCAGCCTTGAACTGATTCAGGGCCGCTTCGTAATCCTGGGTTTCCTTGCCCGGATCGGCAGCCGGTTTTGAATTTGCCCCATTTTCCGGGGCGACCGTAGCATTTGCCGAAGCCGAAGCCTCGAACTTGCGCAGACGGGTGTCGAGGTCGAGGTAGAAGTCCTGCTGACGTTTTTTGGCGGTCTCGAGCTCGTACGTGAGCGTTTCGATCTGGCCGCGCAGGCGGGCGATCTCTTCGACCTGGCGCTGGATCTGGCTGGCCAGATCCAGCTGGGCCTTGGCTTGCTGGTCGAATCGCGCTTCCGTCTTGACTTTCAGATCGACTATCTGACGGCGCGCTTCATCATCGTCGAAGACGCCGGCGTGGGCCTGGACGGCACCCAGCGCGGCAATCAGGAGGGCGATTCGAACCGGGCGCATGATTTAGAACTCGCCGCGGCCGTCGGCAGCACGATAGAGGATGTCGGCGCGACGATTTTCCGACCAGGCGGCTTCGTCGTGACCGGCATTCTTCGGCTTTTCTTCGCCGAGGCTGACCGATTCGATCTGGCCTTCCTGAACGCCGAGCAGGGTCAGCGAACGCTTGACGGCTTCGGCCCGCTTCTGGCCCAGCGCCAGGTTGTATTCGCGGCTGCCGCGCTCGTCGGTGTTGCCCTGGAGCAGGACCTTGAAACCCTTGTGGGCAACCAGGTACTTGGCGTGGGCGGCGACCAGATCCTTGTATTCGTCCTTGACGTCGTACTTGTCGAGGTCGAAGTAGATGCTGCGCTGCGACAGCTTGCTCTTCGGATCGGTCAGTTCGCGCGGCAGGCCGTTGGCGTCGACACCGTCGGCAGTCACCGAGGCAACGCCGGTACCCGAACCGCTGCGCGACTCGACCGGGGCGCCGGCGTTGTCGTCCGGCAGCGGGGTGGTGGAACAGCCGACGATCAGGGCGGACAGCAGGGCGGGAATAAGCAGTTTTTTCACAAAAGACTCCGGGATGGATTATTGAAAGTAAGGGCCCCAGGCCGGTTCGCGGACATCGCCGGCAGCAACCGAGAGGCGTTGTTTGATCCTGCCATCGCTGGAGACAGCCGATAGTACGCCGCGGCCGCCGACTTCAGTGGCGATCAGGATCATGCGGCTGTTGGGGGCGAAACTGGGAGATTCGTCCTTGTTCGAATCGCTCACCACCTGCACCTGGCGACTGGCCAGATCCATCACGGCGAGCTGGAAGCGGCCTTCGCGGCGGCTGATGAAAGCGAGGCTCTTGCCGTCCGGCGACGGGCGCGGCGAGACGTTGTAGGTACCTTCGAAGGTGACGCGCCTGGCGTCGCCGCCACTGGCGCCAACCTGGTAGACCTGCGGGCTGCCGCCGCGGTCGGAGGTGAAGTAGAGCGAGGTGCCGTCCGGGGCATAGCGCGGTTCGGTATCGATGCCGGAGGACTGGGTGATGCGCTGCAGGCCGCTGCCGTCGGCATTGACCGAGTAGATCTGCGAGTGGCCGTCCTTGGACAGTACGACAGCCAGCTTGCGGCCGTCCGGCGACCAGGCCGGCGCCGAGTTGGAGCCCTTGAAATTGGCGACGATGTGGCGTTGGCCGGAAGCCAGGGTGTGGACGTAGATGACCGGCTTCTTCTTCTCGAAGGAGACATAGGCCAGACGACCGCCATCCGGCGACCAGACGGGGGAGATGATCGGTTCGACCGAAGTCAGCGCGGTCGCCGCATTCTGGCCGTCGGAATCGGCGATCTGCAGCAGGTACTGGCCACGCGCCTTGACGACATAGGCGATACGCGTCGAGAAGACGCCCTTTTCGCCGGTCAGCTTTTCATAGATGAAATCGGCGATGCGGTGGCCGGCGGCGCGCAACTGGGTGTTGCTGGTGACGTAGGCGGCGCCGCCCAGCGACACGCCTTTTTGCGTATCGTAGAGGCGGAAGCGGGCTTCCATGCGGCCATCGGCGGCGCGGCCGATGCTGCCGGCGGCCAGCGCGTCGGCGCCCTTGCCCTTCCAGTCGGCGTGGTTGATGGCGGCGTTTTCGTCGAAGGCCAGGCCAGCATTGTCGATCAGCTTGAACAGGCCGCTGCGCTCAAGATCGGAACGCACCGTCCCGGTGATGACGCGGGAAGCCGTTGGATCGCCGGGGAAATCGACGATGGTCACCGGAATGCGGTTGGCGCCGGCACCGGTGATCTCGATCGAGAGCTGGGCCTGGGCCAAGCCGGCGGTCAGCAGCGCAAAAACCAGGAAGATGCGGCGGGAAATGCGGGACATGTCGTTCATTTTCATAAAGATTCGGGCAATTTTACTCTTCAAACGGCTTGTATTTGATTTCCAGCGTGCGCTGGAACAGCGAGGGATCATCCGGTTTGGGCAGCGGCGAGGATTTGCGGATCGCTCGCTCGATGGCGGCATCGAGTGCCGGGTTGCCGCTAGTCCGCTTCAGTTTGACGTCGAGCACTTCGCCGGTCGGCAACTGCGTGACTTCGAACACGGCCTCCGGATTACCCTGAATCCCTGGCACCGGCATCATGTTGCCACGCACCTTCATGCGGATCTTGCTGGCGTAATCGGCCAGCCCCTTCTTGTTCGATGCCGCCCGCTGCTCGGCCTCGGCCGCTGCGGCGTTGGCCATTTGCTGGGTGTTCGGGCGCGGCTTCAGGTCGGCTGTCTCGCGCATCAATTCCTTGCTGAAATCAGGCACCTTGGGTTTCGGTTCTGGCTTGGGCTCAGGCTTCTTCGGCTCGGGTTCCGGTTTTGGCTCCGGCTTCTTCGGCTCCGGCTTCTTCTTTTCTTCCTTGACCGCGATATCCGGCTTCTTTGGCGGCAGCGGTTCGGGTTTCGGCTCGACCTTCGGGATCGGCTTGGGTTCCGGCTTCACCTCGGGCGGCGGAGGCGGCGGCACGACCTGCGCCGGCATCGGTCGGCTCGACCACAACTCGACTTCCATGACCTCTGGCTGGCTGCGTTTCCACTGCACACCGAGAAAGAGCGCGGCGATCAGCCCGACGTGCACCAGGACGGTGAAGGTCAGCGCATATTTCTTGCCGGGTTCTTCGGGGCGGTCGAGGATCATGTCCACTTATTTGCTGGCGGTTTCCAGGCCAACCTTCTGGAAACCGGCCCGCTTGGCCTCATCCAGCACTTCAATGACGTTCTTGTACTGGGTTTCCTTGGCGCCGGCGATCAGGATCGGCGTCTTGTCGTCAGTGGCCTTCAGGGCGGCCAGTTCCGATTTCAGCTCCTTGATGCCCTTTAGTTTCGTCTCGTCGCCCTTGATGTTGAACAGCGACAGGCTGCCGTCGTCCTTGATCTGCACCTTGACGTATTTGTCCGGCTTCTGCGGTGCCGTCCCGGAGGAGGGCAGGTCGACCGAACCGGTCGTCATCATCGGCGTCGCCACCATGAAGATGACGAGCAGCACGAGCATGACGTCGATGTAGGGAACGACGTTGATTTCGTTTTTCAGGCGGCGCTGGCGCATGGCTTAACGCATCTGCCTTTGCAGGATGTTGGAGAATTCTTCCATGAACGACTCGTAACGCGTCGCCAGCCGATCGATGTC
>CAIXSK010000459.1 GCA_903922075.1 uncultured beta proteobacterium
CGATGCCCTCAAGGCGCAGATCGCGGCAGACGCCGCGGCCGCCCGGGCCTTCTTCAAGCTGTGAGCACGCAAAATGGCTGATTACAAAGACTCCCTGAACCTGCCGGATACCGCTTTCCCGATGCGCGGCGACTTGCCCAAGCGCGAGCCGCAATGGGTCGCCCAGTGGCAGGAGAAAAAGCTCTATCAGCGCATCCGCGAAGTTTGCGCCGGCCGCCCGCGCTTCACGCTGCACGATGGCCCGCCCTATGCCAACGGCGACATTCACATCGGCCACGCAGTCAACAAGATTCTCAAGGACATTATCGTTCGTTCGAAGACGCTGAGCGGCTTCGACGCGCCCTACGTGCCGGGCTGGGACTGCCATGGCCTGCCGATCGAACACCAGATCGAGAAGCAGCACGGCAAGAACATCCCGGCCGACCAGGTGCGTGCGCTGTCGCGCGCCTACGCGGCAGAACAGGTCGAGCGCCAGAAGAAGGATTTCATCCGCCTTGGCGTGCTCGGCGACTGGGGCAACCCCTACCTGACCATGAACTTTTCGGCCGAGGCTGGAGAAATCCGCGCCCTGGGCAAGATTCTGGAGCAGGGCTACCTTTACCAGGGCCTGAAGCCGGTGAACTGGTGCCTGGATTGCGGTTCGGCGCTGGCCGAGGCGGAAGTCGAGTACGAGGACAAGAACTCGCCGGCCATCGATGTCGCGTTCGAGGTGCATGAGAACCACGCCGAAAAGCTGGCCCATGCCTTTGGCCTCACCCATCTGCGCGGCCCGGCCTTCGCGGTGATCTGGACGACGACGCCGTGGACGCTGCCGGCCAACGAGGCGGTCAGTGTGCATCCGGAACTGCACTACGATCTCTACGAGACCGCCAAGGGGTCACTGATCCTGGTCCATGAACTGGCCGAAGCCTGCCTGCAGCGCTACGGCCTGGAGGCCGAGATCGTCGCTTCCTGCAAGGGCGACAAGCTCGATCAGATCCTGCTCAAGCACCCGTTCCAGCAGCGCGACGTGGCGATCATCTGCGGCACGCACGTCACCACCGAGGCCGGTACCGGCCTCGTGCACACCGCGCCGGCCCACGGTGTGGACGACTACAACATCGGCAAGAAATACGGCCTGCCGGTCAACAACCCGGTCGGCAACGACGGCAAGTTCATCAGCACGACGCCGGCGCTGTCGGTCGGCGAGCTGGCCGGCAAGACGGTCTGGGAAGCCAACCCGCTGGTGCTGCAGGAACTCGAATGCTACGGTCGGCTGCTTAAAAACGAGAAAATCAAACACAGCTATCCGCATTGCTGGCGCCACAAGACGCCGATCATCTTCCGGGCGACCACGCAGTGGTTCATCGGCATGGACAACAAGACCAGCGAGGATGCCTCGACCCTGCGCTGGATCGCCGAGCGCGCCGTCGATGAAACGCAGTTCTTCCCGGCCTGGGGTCGCGCCCGCCTGGAGGGTATGATGAAGACCCGGCCGGACTGGTGCGTCTCGCGCCAGCGCAACTGGGGCGTGCCGATTCCGTTCTTCCTGCACAAGGAAACCGGCCTGCTGCATCCGCGTACCGCCGAATTGATCGAACAGGTCGCCCAGCGCGTCGAGAAGGCCGGCATTGAAGCCTGGTTCAGCCTCGACGCGGCCGAACTGCTCGGCGCCGAGGCCGACCACTACGTCAAAATGAAAGATACGCTGGACGTCTGGTTCGACTCCGGCACCACGCACTGGCACGTCATGCGCGGCTCGCACGCCGCCGAGCATACTTACCCGGCCGACCTCTATCTCGAAGGCTCCGACCAGCATCGCGGCTGGTTCCAGTCGTCCTTGCTCTCTGGCTGCGCCATCGACGGCCGCGCCCCGTACAAGGCGCTGCTGACCCACGGTTTTGTCGTCGACGGCAAGGGACACAAGATGTCCAAGTCCAAGGGCAACGTCATCGCGCCGCAGCAGGTCTCGGACAAGATGGGCGCCGACATCCTGCGCCTGTGGACGGCTTCCACGGATTACTCCGGCGAACTGACCATTTCCGATGAAATCCTCAAGCGCGTCGTCGAAGGCTACCGCCGCATCCGCAACACGTTGCGTTTCCTGTTGGCCAACGTTTCCGACTTCGACGCCGGCACCGACATGCTGCCGGTCGAGCAATGGCTGGAAATCGACCGCTACGCGCTGGCCCTGACCCGCGAACTGCAGGACAACTGCCGCGCCGACTACGACAAATACGAGTTCCACCGCGTTGTCCAGGCCCTGCAGACCTTCTGTTCGGAGGATCTCGGCGGCTTCTACCTCGACATCCTGAAGGACCGGCTGTACACGACGGCGCCCAAATCGGTTGCCCGCCGTTCGGCGCAATCGGCGCTGTGGCACATCACCCAGGCTTTCGTCCGCCTGCTGGCGCCGATCACTGCCTTCACTGCCGAGGAAGTCTGGCAGGTGCTGACCGGTCAGGCCGACGAGTCGGTGATGTTCCAGCTCTGGCACGAACTGCCGAAGCCGGTAGGCGAGGGCGAGCTGCTCGCCAAGTGGGCGCTGATCCGCACCGTCCGCGCCGATGTGACCAAGGCGCTGGAAGAACAGCGTGAAGCCGGCAAGATCGGCTCGGCGCTGCAGGCAGCGGTCGAAATCCGCTGTGCTGGCGAGAAGTACGAGGCGCTGGCCTCGCTCGGCGACGATTTGAAATTTGTCTTAATTTGCTCATCGACCGTAGCATTCAGCGACGACAACGAGGCGGTGATCGCTACGCCGCTCGAACACGCCAAGTGCGAGCGCTGCTGGCACGTCCGCGAGGATGTCGGCGCCGATGCAGCCCATCCGGGCCTGTGCGGTCGCTGCGTCAGCAACCTGCATGGCGAAGGCGAGGCGCGCAGCTGTGCCTAAGGCGGCACACTGGTATGGGCTGGCCGGGATCATCGTCGTCCTCGACCAGCTGAGCAAGTGGCTGGTGCTGGAAAACATCCGTTTCGGTGAGACGATCTACGTCGCGCCGTTCTGGAACTGGGTGCTGACCTTCAATCCCGGTGCCGCCTTCAGCTTCCTGGCCGACCAGCCGGGCTGGCAGCGCTGGTTTTTTACCGTGTTGGCGCTCGGCATTTCCGGCTGGATCGCCGTCATGCTCCGCCAGTATCCGCAGCAGAAGCTGCTCTCGCTGGCACTGACGCTGGTCATGGGCGGCGCACTGGGCAACGTCATTGACCGCGTGCGCTTCGGCGCGGTGGTCGATTTCATCCAGTGGCACGCCGCCGGTTTCTACTGGCCGGCTTTCAACGTTGCCGATTCGGCGATCACGGTCGGCGCCATTTTGCTCGTTGTCGAGCAGTTGACCGTAGCAAACAAGAAAGAGATTTCCCGATGAACGCCACCGTCCGTTCCGACAGCTTCCTGACCCTGCATTACCGGATCACCACGGCCGACGGCGAGGAGTTTTTGTCGACTTTCGACATGAGCCCGGCGACGCTGCAGATGGGCAGCGGCCAACTGGCCGAAAACCTCGAATCGGTGCTGATCGGCCTGCCGGCGCACGAGCGCTTCGTCTTCGAACTCGAACCGGCACAGGCCTTCGGCCAGCATAACGACCGTCTGGTTGAGCGGATTGCCCGCAACGGCCTGCCGGCCGAAATGGAACTCAAGGAAAATTCCGTCGTCGAATTCACCGCGCCCAACGGCGGTACCTTCGCCGGCTTCCTGCGCGAGCTGGATGCCACGCACGCCCTGTTCGACTTCAACCACCCGATGGCCGGAAAAACGATCCGCTTCGAGGTGGAAATCATCGGAATCATGTAATGGAAATCATCCTCGCCAACCCCCGCGGCTTCTGCGCCGGCGTCGAACGCGCCA
>CAIXSK010000460.1 GCA_903922075.1 uncultured beta proteobacterium
CCGGCGTCCTGCCCGCCCGCCGCGCCGCCCGCCTCGACCCGGTCGAGGCCTTGCGCGCCGAGTAATCCCGGCGTCACAACCATACGCTAACGTATGCTAAAGTTAGCTTTCAAATTTCAACAAACCCGCAAGGAATCCCCATGACCTATCACATCGACCAACTGCACCCCGGCATGTCGGCCAGCATGGCCAAGACCGTCACCGAAGCCGACATCATCCTGTTCTCCGGCGTCTCCACCGACGTCAACCCGGCCCACATCGACGAGGAATACGCCAAGACCACGATGTTCGGCGGGCGCATCGCCCACGGCATGCTGTCGGCCAGTTTCATTTCCGCCGTGCTCGGCAACCAGATGCCCGGCAACGGCTGCATCTACGTCTCGCAATCGCTGAAGTTCAAGGCCCCGGTCCGCCCCGGCGACACCGTCAAGGCCACGGTCACTGTCAAGGAAGTCAATGTCGCCAAGAACCGCGTGATCCTCGACACCGTGTGCACGGTCGCCGGCAAGACGGTCATCGAAGGCGAGTGCATGATGATGCCGGCGGTTCGTGCCGCTGCGCCGACCGGCACGGCCTGATTTTCGACCGATGCCAATGAAAAACGCCGGCCCGGGGCAAGCCCGGCCGGCGTTTTTTGGAGAATGCTACGGTCGGCCCGAAAAAAGGGCCAAAATCAAAAAGCCTCGTCGCTGCGCAGGAAGCGCCATTGCCCCATCGGCAGGTCACCCAGCCGAATCCGCCCGATACGCACCCGCTTCAACCCGATCACCTTCAGCCCGACCAGTTCGCACATCCGGCGAATCTGGCGCTTCTTGCCTTCCTTCAGGATGAAATGCAGCTGATCTTCGTTCAGCTGCTTGATCCAGGCCGGCTTCAACGGCTTGCCGTCGAGTTCCAGACCATGGCGCAACAGATCCAGGCCGCCCTTGATCATCTCGCCTTCGACCCGGACCAGATATTCCTTTTCCGCGTCGCTATCCTCGCCGATCAAACGCTTGGCGACCCGGCCATCGCTGGTCAGCACCAAGAGGCCGGTCGAATCGACGTCCAAGCGGCCGGCCGGCGCCAGACCGCGCAGCATCCACGGCTTGAATTCGGGATCGCCCGACTGCGCCACCTGCGTATCCGCCGTAATCAAGGTCACGGCCGGCACGCAGCCCGGCTCGGGCTGCCCGGAGACATAACCGACCGGCTTGTGCAGCAGGATGGTCACCGCCTTGGCCTGATCCTTGACGGCCTCCTTCGAGACGGTGATTTCAGCCGTCGGATCAATGCGCGAACCAAGTTCGCTGATCTGCTCGCCATCGACGAACACCCAGCCGCGCTCGATCCACAGGTCGGCCTCGCGGCGCGAACACAGGCCGCGCTCGGACATCACCTTCGACAGACGCACGCCTTCCGGGGCTGGCCCGGCCGGCTTGGCCGCCGGCCCCGGCGCCTGCACCGGTTTTGCGACAACCGCCTTCGCCCACGGGTTTTCAGCGCCCGATTCGCGACCCGATTCGCGACCCGACTTGGGATTCGTGGGTCGTGCCGGCTGAGCCGCCGGCTGGGCGGTTTTATCCGCCATGGTCGACCGCTTCGCCACGGCACCGCCGCGGACCGGCCTGCGGTTGATCGGCCGCTCGCTCGCAACAGCCGACTTGCGCACACCCAGCGTGCCTTCCGGCTTGACCCGTTCGACCACCGGCGCTTCGGCCGGCGCGACCGCCGCCGCTGCCGGTTTCGCCCTTGGCTTCATGTCGCGAGCCGGCGCCGGCTTCGCAGCCCGCTCACCCGGCACCGATTTCGGTTTTGGCCTTTTTTCCGGGGCGACCGTAGCTTTTGCCACTCTTTCCGGCGGCGCAGCCGGTGTCTCCGACTGGCGCCACTTGGCCCACGGATCGTCCCCGGCCGCCTCGACCGGCGGCCGCTTCGGACGGGAATCCCGGTCGGAACCGCTCATTGCACGCCGAGCAGTTCAACCTCGAAAACCAGCGTCGCGTTCGGCGGAATGACACCGCCGGCGCCGCGCGCACCGTAGCCGAGTTGCGATGGAATGGTCAGCTTGCGCGTACCGCCCACCTTCATACCCTGAACGCCCTCGTCCCAGCCGGCGATCACGTGACGCTGGCCGAGCGGAAACTCGAACGGGTCGTTGCGATCCTTGCTCGAATCGAACTTGCTGCCGTTGGTCAGCCAGCCGGTGTAATGGACGGTGACGAAATTGCCCGCCTTGGCCTCGGCGCCTTCGCCGACGACGGTATCTTCATAGACCAGCCCGGAGGCGGTGGTGATTTCAGCCATGGGAAACTCCTTTTTTCAAAGGCATGCAGTTTACCACACCCCCTCGACAAGACTTTGACTTGTCAGAGAATTTCCGTATAATGCGCGGTTCTTTGTAGCACCCTTTGTATTATTTTCGGAGTCCAACCCATGTATGCGGTCATAAAAACCGGCGGCAAGCAGTATCGCGTTTCCGCCGGCCAAAAACTCAAAGTAGAACAGATACCGGCAGAAGTTGGCGCAGAAGTCACCCTCGATCAGGTCCTCATGGTAGGCGAAGGCGAGTCGGTGAAGGTAGGCGCCCCCCTGGTCGCAGGGGCTTCCGTCAAGTGCACCGTGGTTTCGCAAGGTCGCCACGACAAGATCAAGATCTTCAAGATGCGCCGTCGCAAGCACTATCAGAAGCACCAGGGCCATCGTCAGAACTACACCGAACTGCGCATCGACACGATCGCTGCCTGAGTTCAGAGAAGG
>CAIXSK010000461.1 GCA_903922075.1 uncultured beta proteobacterium
GGCGTAGGTGATGGCGGCGGCGAGCAGGGCCAGGATGACGGCCGAGAAGGCGACCGTCAGGTTGTTGGCGACGTCGGCCAGCTGGCCGTCGCCGAGGGCGCGCAGGGCGGGCCCCATGGGGATCATGGTGGCGACCAGGCCGAGCATCGGCGTCACCCGCGTCGCGATGCGGACGAATTCCAGCCGGTTCATCGCCTCGGCTTCCAGCTCGGCCAGGCTGAGATGCGGAAAGGACTGGCGCAGGGCCTGCAGCTCGTAGGCCTTGCCGACGCCTGACCGGCGTTGCACAGCCTGCCAGGCAAAGGCGCCGAGCGCGAAGAAGGCATGCAGGAAGAGCAGGGCGATGGCGGCCAGCACCGGAATCAGAAAGAGCTGGCCCAGGCTGTACATCAGGGTATCGATCGGGAGGTTCAGGTTCATGATGGCTTTCCGTGACGGGGGGTGTTGGCGCGTTGGCGGAGCATGCCGGTGGCGAAAGCGAGCAGGAGCAGCAGAGCCATCCACAGCGATTCTGGCGAAGCGGCGGAAACACTCGCCGGCAGAACGGCGGTCAGACGCTGGCCGATTGCTTCGGCGGGAAGCTCGGAGCTGTCCGGGGGAGGGGTTTTCTCTTCAACGGCAGGGCGCGGCGCCGGATTGAATTTCAAATTTGCCGTTTTTTTCGGGCTGACCGTAGCATTTGCAGTTGGCGGCTGATGGCCGGGGATGCTGGCGTTCTCGCCGGTCAGTCCGCGGACCAGCGCGCCCGGCGGCGGCTTGCCGGCGCCCAGCGTGCTCTGGTCGCGGTCGCCGGTGTGATAGCCGGTGCGCAGGAATTCCCTGGCTTCCTCGTTGCCGTCGGCGGCGGCCGATTCGAACCATTTTCGGGCAGCGGCCTCGTCGCGCGGCACGCCTTTGCCCTGGTGCAGCATGGTCGCGTAGTGCAGTTTGCCAAGCGGCGCATAGGCCGGGTCGCTGCTGGTCGCGGCGCGCTGCATCAGGCGGGCCGCTTCGGCCAGGTCCGGCTTGACGCCGGTACCGTCCTCCAGCATCAGCGCCTTCCAGATCATCGAGCCGACATAGCCGGCGGCGATGCATTTGTCGAAGACCTTGTTGGCCGTCTCGAAGTCGCCGCATTTGACCAGCAGGTAACCCTTGGCGCAGGTGACCAGGCTGGCTGGCTGGTGGACGGCGTATTCCAGCGTCTGATCGCCGACGACATTGGCCAGGTCGCTCGGATCGCCGCCCTTGGCCGCGCCGCCGCAGAACATGTTGCTGTTGGCCGTGGCTGGGCCGGCAAACAGTGCGGCAATCAGGCCGAACGCCAGTCCGGCGGAGAGGGGGGGCATCGCTGACTCCATTCTTGATCCGTCGGATCGATGGAATACAGCTTAACGAGGGCGTTTGGGCGGAACATGAGCATTCCGCCCGAAGGCGACCGGGCAGATTGCCCGGTCAGCCAGGTCGCTTCAGGAAAACTTGCGGCGGTGGGCGGCGACGGCCAATTCCCGGGCATTGGCCAGGCGCTGGCGGATCACTTCGGGCAAATCGTCGCCGGGATCGGCTACCTGAGCCAGGGCATGCGCCTCGACCGCCTTCAGGCGGGCAAACATCAGGCGCAGTTTGACCGTTTCGGAAAGATCGTCGGTGTCGGCGCCCTCGTCCTCGGTATCGGGCTCGCTGGCCAGCTTGGGGCGGCTGTAAAAACGCTGGAGGACCAGCTCGTCGTAACCGGACTCGTTGTTCTCATCATGCAGGAAGCGGCGCAGCATCCCGTTGTCGGACTCGGCCGAGGCGACGAACAGGGCGAGCTGGTGGCGCTCCGTGCGGCTGAGCAGGATGGGCGGGAAGGCCTTGGGCTTGGCTAGGCCCGGCTTTTTGGCCGAACGCAGTTTAGGCGCCTTGCCGATCGGTTTGAGCACCTCGATGACCGAGGCCGGCAGTGGCACGGGGGTGATCACGACGCCTGCATCGGCCAGTGGGATGGCTGCAGCTTCGAGAAAAGATACCGGCTCACCAGCTGCCGGCGATGCCGTGGCGGCCGCCAGGTCGCCCGACACCGCCTCGGCGACCAGCGCCCAGGATGGTGATGCAAAGGCAAGGAGGGCAGCGACAAGCAGACCGCGCACGTTCAGATTCCTGAGGTTGAATCGCACCATTATACCCCTCAACCCGTCAGTGGCTTGACGACGCGCTTGACGGCGGTGTCGTCGGGGTGCGGGTGGATGGTGAAGCCGAGGCTGGTCATCAGGCGGAACATCTTGGCGTTGGTCGACAGCACGTCGCCGACCACGGCGCGGTAGCCCTTCATCCGGGCGCACTCAATCAGCGCGGTCATCAGCTTGCGGCCGACGCCGCACTTCTGCCAGTCGTCGCCGACGGCCAGCGCGAATTCGACCGACTCGCCGTCCGGATTGACGACATAGCGGGCGACGCCGATCTGCAGCTCCTTGCCCGCCTCTTTCTCGTTCGGCACGGTGGCGACCAGCGCCATTTCGCGGTCGTAGTCGATCTGCGTGAAGCGGACCAGCATGGTCTGGGTCAGTTCGCGCAGGGTGTCCATGAAGCGGTAGTAGCGCGATTCGTCGGACATGGCTTTGACGAAATCCTGCTCCATGTCTGCGTCTTCCGGGCGGATCGGGCGGATGGTGACGACTTTGCCGTCGTTCATCGTCCAGTCCTGGATCAGGTGCACCGGGTAGGGGTAGATCGACATGTGGGCGTAGCGGTCGCCGTTGTTGCCGGCCGTGTGATCGATGACGATGCGGGCATCGGCGGCGATGGCGCCGTTCTCGTCGACGATCAGCGGATTGAGGTCGAGCTCCTGGATCCACGGCAGTTCGCAGACCATTTCCGAGATGCACAGCAGCACTTCGATGATCGCCTCGACGTCGGCCGGCGGCATGTTGTGGAACTGGCCGAGGATCTTGGCGGCACGCGTCGATTCGATCAGGTCGCGGGCCAGGAACTTGTTCAGCGGCGGCAGGGCAACCGAGCGGTCGCTGAAGATCTCAACGTCGAAACCACCGGCGCCGAAGGTAATCACCGGCCCGAAAATCGGGTCGCGGAAGACGCCGATCATCAGTTCGCGGCCGTTCGGGCGGGACAGGAAGGGTTCGATCGAGACGCCGTTGATCTTGGCGTCCGGGCGGCGCTTCTGCACCGTATCGATGATGTCGTGGTAGGCGTTGCGGACGGCCGGCGCATTGCCGATGTTCAGGCGCACGCCACCGGCGTCGGACTTGTGCGGCAGATCCGGCGAATCGACCTTCATGGCGATCGGGAAGCCGATCTGTTCGGCCAGCAGCAGCGCTTCGGTGGCCGTGCGGGCAACCATGGTCTGGGCCACCGGCACCTTGAAGGCGCGCAGGATGGCCTTCGATTCCATTTCGGAAAGCACCTTGCGCCGTTCGGCGAGCAGCGCCTCGATCAGCATCTTGGCGCCTTCGGCCTCCGGTCGGCCATGCTGGCGCGTCGGCTCCGGCGTCTGCAGCAGCAGTTTCTGGTTGCGGTAATACTTGGAAATGTGGTGGAACAGCTCGATCGCCGTTTCCGGCATGCGGAAGGCCGGAATGCCGGCGTCTTCGAGCAGCTTGCGCGCCTCACGCACCTGATCCTCGCCCATCCAGCAGCAGATCAGCGAACGGTTCAGCTTGTCGGCCACCTCGATGATCGCCTTGGCGACCGCCATCGGATCGGTCATCGCCTGCGGCGAGAGCATGACCAGCGTGCTGTCCACATTCGGGTCGTGGGTCACTGCCATGATGGCGTCGCGATAGCGCTCCGGCGTCGCGTCGCCGGCGATGTCGATGGGGTTGCTGTGCGACCAGTTGGCTGGCATCGACTTGTTGAGGACGGCCATCGTCTCGTTGCTCAGCTCGGCCAGCGGGATGCCCATGTCGCCGGCGCGGTCGGCGGCCATGGCGCCCGGCCCGCCGCCGTTGGTGATGATGGCGAGACGGTTGCCCTGCGGGCGGAACTTGGAGGCCAGCGCCTTGGCGGCATAGAACAGCTGCCCGACGTTCTGGACGCGAACGACACCGGCCCGGCGTACGGCGGCTTCAAAAACGGTATCGGAGACGGCGGCCATGCCGGAGTGGGTGGCGGTGGCCATGGCGCCGGCCTCGTGGCGGCCGGCCTTGAGCAGGATGATCGGCTTGATGCGGGCGGCGGAACGCAGGGCGCTCATGAAGCGGCGAGCGTTGCGGATGCCCTCGACGTACATCAGGATGTAGTGGGTGCGGCTGTCGTAGATCAGGTAGTCGAGGATTTCGCCGAAATCGACGTCGGCCGTCATGCCGAGCGAGATGACCGACGAGAAACCGACCTGGTTGGCCTTGGCCCAGTCGAGCACGGCGGAACACATGGCGCCGGACTGCGAGACGAGGGCGAGATTGCCTGGGGCGGCGGTGATTCGGGTGAAGGTGGCGTTGAGGCCGAGATCGGGGCGGATGATGCCCAGGCAGTTGGGGCCGAGGACGCGGACGTTGTAGGAACGGGCGATCTCGAGCACCTTGCGCTCCAGCGCGGCGCCGATGTGGCCGGCCTCGGAGAAGCCGGAGGCGATGATGATGACGTTGCGTACGCCGCTGCGGCCGCATTGTTCGATCAATTGCGGCACGGTCTGCGGGCGGGTGGCGATGACGGCCATTTCGACCCGGGCGCCGATTTCCTCGATCGACCTGTAGGCCGGCTGGCCCTGGATGGTCTCGTGCTTGGGGTTGATAGCGTACAGCCGCCCCTTGTAGCCCGAACCGAGGATGTTTTTGAAGATGATGTTGCCGACCGAGTTTTCGCGGTCGGAGGCACCGATCACGGCAACCGATTTCGGTTCGAAAAGCGTGGTCAGATAGTGCTGTTCCAACATGGCTGGTTCCTTCAAGAGGACGTTATTGTGCAGTGCGGCATTTTCGCACATTGGCGCCCGGTTGTCGTTGACGCCGTGGGGTTATTCGCCGCTGAAAAGCGTGCAGTCAAGCTGCATTCCATGCGCCAGTATCCGATGGGTCGGGCATTTGCCGGCGATGTCGAGCAGGCGTTGGCGTTGTTCGTCGGTCAGTTCGCCTTCCAGGGTGATCGTGCGCTGGATGCGGTCGCGCGAGGCGCCGTCGATGTCCACCTTGTCGTGGCCGAGGGCGATGGCGATCCGGGTTAGCGCGATGCCCTTGCGTTCGGCGTACATGCGCAGGGTGGCCGAGGTGCAGGCGCCCAGTCCGGCCATCACCAAATCGAACGGCGCCGGCCCGGCATTGTCGCCGCCAAGACCGACCGGCTCGTCGGCAATCAACTGGTGCTGGCCGATGGAGACGGCCTGCTGGTATCTTCCCTGTCCATTCTCTGCAACGATGACGACCGACATGCCTGCCTCCCTGAACGCAATATCGCCCATTTTACCGCCATCGCCGTGGGTCGTACGCCATGCCGGGCACTTTCCGAAAGCCGGCGAGATTCTCGATCTGGCCTGCGGCAGCGGGCGCCATGCGCGTTACCTGGCTGGTCTGGGCCACATGCTTGCGGCGGTGGACCGGGATGCCGACGCCATTTCCGGTTTGCAGGGCATCGCTGGTATCCGGGCCGTTCAGCTCGATCTGGAGGGCGACGACTGGCCGCTGGCCGGCTGCCAATTCGCCGGTATCGTCGTTACCAACTACCTGTGGCGGCCGCGGTTGGCCGATATGCTGGCCCTGCTGGCACCGGGCGGCGTGCTGATCTACGAAACCTTCATGCTCGGCAACGAGGCCTATGGCAAGCCGTCGAATCCGGATTTCCTGCTTCGCCCGGGTGAATTGCGGGAGATCGCCAAGGCGGCGGGTCTGCGCGAAATCGACTTTGCCGAAGGCTACGTCGATCGCCCGAAACCGGCCATGCGTCAGGCGATCTGCGCCGCCCGCGAATGAACGATGGCGGCGGCCAGTTGGGCGATGCCGGCTGGTGAGAGGTCGTCGGTGGCAATCGCGGCCAGTGCCTGCAGGCCGGTGAAGTTGTAGTCCTGCGAACGCCGGTAGAGCGGGTCGTAATGCAGTTCGAGCAGTTCGCGGACCAGCGTTGGCCAGTCGGCGTCGGCGATCAGTTGCTGCCAGCGGTTCAGCGTTTCCCGGCTTTGCAGGGAGCGCAGCACGTCGAGTCGCTGGCCGAGCAATTCCGGCCGCTCGAGGAAGTAGTCGTAGTCCTTGAGCAGGAAGGCGACGCGGGCGTCCAGCGTGGCTTCGACGGTGATGCATTCGCCGTGGCGAATGCGCTCGATCAGCGCCTCCGGGACGTGCAGGTTGCCGATCTTGCGGCTTTCCGCCTCGACATAGACCGGCCGGGCCGGGTCGAATCTGCTCAGGGCTTGCAGCAGGGCCGTTTCGAAGGCTTTTTGCGAGGGTTGCGGCTGGTCGGGCAGTACGCCGAGTACCGAACCTTTGTGGCAGGCCAGGGTTTCGAGATCGAGCACCTGTTCGCCCAGGCCGTCGATGTCTTGCAGGATGCGGGTCTTGGCATTGCCGGTGGCGCCGCAGACGACAATGAAACGGAGTTGCGGCGGCAATTCTGCGAGGCGGGCGATGACATGGCTGCGCCAGGCCTTGTAGCCGCCGTCGAGTTGGCCGGCTTGCCAGCCGATGGCCTTGAAGACGGTGGTCATCGAGCCGCTGCGGTCGCCGCCGCGCCAGCAGTAGATCAGCGGTTTCCAGTTTTTCGGGCGGTCGAGAAAGCTGGTTTTCAGGTGTTTGGCGATGTTTTCGGAAACCAGCGCGGCGCCGATCTTCTTGGCCTCGAAGGGCGAGACCTGCTTGTAGAGGGTGCCGACCTGGATGCGCTGTTCGTTGTCGAGCACCGGGCAGTTGATGGCGCCGGGGATGTGGTCTTCGGCGAATTCGGCCGGTGAGCGGACGTCGATGATCGCGTCGTAGGCCGCCAGATCGGCGACGGTGGGGCGGTTATGCTTCATCCGGCTATTTTAGCAGGGGGGCGATGGCCGGCCAGACGTGGTCGAGGATCAGCGGTTGCGCCTCGGCCAGCGGGTGCAGGTTGTCGGGCTGGAAGAGCTGCGGTTTTGCCGCCACGGGTTCGAGCAGGAAAGGCAGCAGCGGCGTCTTGTGGCCGTTGGCGACGCTGGCGAAGCTGGCCTGGAAATCGGCGGCATAGGGGCCGTAGTTGGGCGGCAGGCGCATGCCGGCGAGCAGCACCTTGGCGCCGACGGCGCGCGAGGCGTCGATCATGGCGTCGAGGTTGTCGCGCATCTGGGCCAGAGGCAGGCCGCGCAGGCCGTCGTTGGCACCGAGCGCGATGACCACGATGGCCGGCCGGTAGGTCTTGAGCGCCGGGCCGAGACGGGCGCGGCCGCCAGCCGTGGTTTCGCCGGAAATCGACAGGTTGGCGACGCTATAATCGAGCCGTTTCTCGGCCAGGCGGACGCCGAGCAGGGCCGGCCAGGCCTGCTCCGGACGAATGCCGTAGCCGGCTGACAGCGAATCGCCAATGACCAGGATGGTCCGGGCGGCCAGGGCCGGGGTAGCGGAAATGAGCAGGGCAAACAGGAAGAGAGCGAGCCGCATGGCAGTCAAACCGGTGGTGGAAGTGTCGGGATTGGGCAAGACCGTCGATAACGGCGGCGAGCCGCTGACGATTTTGCAGGATATTTCCTTTTCGGTCATGCCGGGCGA
>CAIXSK010000462.1 GCA_903922075.1 uncultured beta proteobacterium
CCGGCCGTCGCGCCGGGCTTGGGCCGGGCGCAGCCGGACTTTTCCTTCTTGTTGTGCGTACAGGCCGGCTCGTCGAGCAGGGCTTGGATTTCGCTGGCTTTCATGGCGTTCTCCTTGAACTGCAGGGAGTTCAGCAAGAACGGTGCCAAAGGTAAGTGCTTGAATTTTTGGAGAGGTACGGGTGGTCGGGGCTGTTGTTTACCCGACAATTGGCGGTCGGTGGTGTTTTTTCGGTGTGCCTGACCAGATAGGGTGAAAATTTATGTCGGTAATTTTTACAATAAACTGAACAGGAGTGTATTCCAATGGGGTAGTTCGTTGATTTATGACATTTATTTTCTTGTGGCATCGAAATTGCTGAAGTCATGAGGCTTCTAGCAGTCGAAGTCACTATCTTTTCTGACGATATTCCTTGGCTTTGCATACTGCGAATTCGCTACAGCACTAATTTAAAAATCGGACAATTTATGATGAAAAAAATTCTTAATTTTGCCACGGTTACTATGGTAATGGCATCAACGTGCCTTTCGTCAAATGTTAACGCGGCCACTTCAATTGGAAATTCCTTAATTGCCCTAAATCCAACTTTGGGTTGGGGTGAAGCTGCCCAATCATTCACGGTGCCAACTACCGACAATATTCTTTCGCAATGGACTTTTGCCTTGGATGGTAGCGGTGCGAATTATAAATTTTCCATTGTAGAAATGAATGGCGGAATTCCTGATGTGACTCAGTCACTGTTTTCGGTGACAAACCCTTGGGGTACTGGCTCGCAGGTAATTAACGGCATCAATTTGGCTTTAACCCCAGGCGCTCAATATGCCGCAGTGATCGACTTCCTGGGCTATACGGATATATCAGTTCTTTATGGAGGTGATGGCTATTCCGATGGTAATGGCTTTTGGGGCGACGTCTCCGGGGGGAATTTCTGGAATTCCTTTTCGGACCTAGACCTTAACTTCAGCGCCGAGTTTGTCTCCAGAACCAACGTACCAGAACCTGCCTCGATCGCACTTCTTGGCCTTGGTTTTGCAGGTATTCTCTTGGCACGCCGGAGGAAAGCTTAGTAGCCTCTGCTTTCGGGATCAAAAGGAGCGAGGCAATTGCTCTGACAAGAACTTGATTCCCCCCCCCTCCAGTTTTTGCCGACTAATGGGGGACTCATTTTTATGCCGGTTTCCAAAAGCCAAGAAGCCAAAATGTAAATAGGGGAAAGGCCACGGTTTTCGTGTGTCTTGCCCCGGCCGCCAAATGCTACGGTCGGCCCCAAAAAAAGCCAAAAAACGAAATTTGCTTAGGCCGGCTGCGCCGCCGGCCGGGCGACCGGCGCCTCGCGGATCGGCAGGTTGACCAGCGCGGCCAGCGCGGCGAGCACCATGTCGGCGTACCACATCCAGGTGAAGTCTCCGAAACGGGTGATCGCGATGCCGCCCAGCCAGGCGCCGAGGAAGCCGCCGATCTGGTGGGAGAGCAGGGTCAGGCCGAAGAGCGTCGCCAAATAGCGGGTGCCGAACAGCTTGCCGACCAGCGCCGCGGTCGGCGGCACGGTGGCCAGCCAGGTGAAGCCGAGGCCGGCGGCGAACAGGTAGTAGGTCAATTCGGTGCGCGGCATCACCAGGTAGAGCGCGATCAGCACGGCGCGCGAGGCGTACATCGCGGCCAGCACGTGCTTGCTGCGGTAGCGGGCGACGCAACTGCCGGCGTAGAGGCTGCCGAAAATGTTGGCCAGGCCGATGATGGCCAGTGACCAGCTGGCGACCGTGGGCGGCAGGCCGCAGAGGTCGACCTCGCCGGGCAGATGGGTGACCAGGAAGGCGATGTGGAAGCCGCAGGTGAAGAAGCCGGCGTGCAACAGCAGGTAGCTCGGGTCCTTGAGGGCGTCGAGGACGACCCGGCCGAGATGCGCCTCGCCGTCGGCGCGGGGCGGCGGCGGGGCGGTGCCGGCGGTCAGCTTGCCGACCAGCGGCAGGGTGGCCAGGGCGGCAATGGCCATGGCCCACAGGGCGCCCATCCAGCCGATACTCTGGATCAGCTTCTGCAGGATCGGGGCGAAGACGAACTGGCCGAAGGAGCCGCCGGCGTTGATGACGCCCGAGGCGGCGCCGCGCGATTCGAGCGGCAGGCGCTGCGCTGCGGCGCCGATCAGCACCGAGAAGCTGCCGGCGCCGGAACCGATGGCGGCGAGCAGGCCGAGGGTGACGGTCAGGCCGAAGCCGCCGTCGATGAAGGGCGTCGCCGCGCAGCCGGCGGCGAGCAGGATGAGGCCACCGATCAGCACGGCACGCGGCCCGTAGCGGTCGGCCACGGCGCCGGCGATGGGCTGGATGGCACCCCAGGCGAACTGGCCGACGGCCAACGCCAGGCTGATCGCGGCGATGCCCATGCCGGTGGCGGTGTTGATCGGGCTGACGAACAGGCCGAAGGATTGCCGGATGCCCATGGTGACCATCAGGATGCCGGCGGCGGCGAGGGTCACGGCAAGGACGTCCGGGCGGCGCAGGGAATGGAACATGGTGTTTTATTCGCGTTGGGGAGCTTCGATTGTGGTCGGTGCGCCGCCGCCGGGCAACTGATTTAATATGCGGTATGCGATAGTTTTTCTACATCATGAATTCATATCCGCCACTTAAATCCCTGCTGGTCTTCGATGCTGCGATGCGCACCCATAGTTTTTCTGTGGCCGCCGCCGAACTGTGCGTGACCCCCGGCGCCGTCGGTCAGCAGATCCGCAAGCTGGAGGACTGGCTGGGCGTGGCGCTCTTCGTCCGCGAGGTCCGTCAGGTAGTGCCGACCGAGGAAGCGCGGGCCTACTGGCAGCGCATCCAGCCGGCACTGGCCGAGATCGCCGACGCCAGCCGCAAGGTCCGCGACAGCCGCAGCATGGCCGTCCGGCTGTCGATGCCGCCGAGCTTCGCCGCCAAGTGGTTCACCACCCGGATGGCCGGCCTGCTGACCCGTTACCCCGGACTCGAACTGCACCTCAACGCCTCGGT
The DNA here is from genome assembly GCA_903922075.1 of uncultured beta proteobacterium. Lineage (GTDB taxonomy): Bacteria > Pseudomonadota > Gammaproteobacteria > Burkholderiales > Rhodocyclaceae > Azonexus. Next base: position 2,994 of record CAIXSK010000462.1, read on the forward strand.
CCAGCTGGTCGATTTCGAGCGCGACGCCGTCGACCTGGCCATCCGCTACTTCGACGGCAAGGCGCCGCAACTCGACGCCACGCTGCTCTGCAACGACGAGGCGCGGGTCTATTGCACGCCGGCCTACGCTGCCGGGCTCGGCCTGCGCGAGCCGGACGACCTGCAGCGCGCCACCCTGCTGGTCACCACCATGCAGCCTTTCTGGGAGCGCTGGCTCGGCGAATTCAGTCGGCTTGCCCCGGCGGCGGTGGCGGCCTTGCCGCGCATCCACTTCGACCAGGGCCTGATGGCGATCGAGGCTGCCAAGCAGGGGCAGGGCGCGGTGGTCAGCAGCCCGCTGCTGGTCGCCGCCGAACTGGCCGAAGGCGTGCTCTGCGAACCCTTCGGGCTGCACCTGCCGCTGGCCAATGCCTATTACGTCGTGCACCACGCCAAGCTGCCGCTGCGCCACGCGGCGACGCTGGTCAAGCAGTGGCTGGTCGAGGAGGCCGCTGCCGGGAGCGGTGGCTGATGGCTGCGGCCGGCAACTCTTGCCGGCTTAGCCGCGAATGTCGATCAGGGTGCCCAGGATCTGGTCGCCGGTCTTGATCACGTTGGCCGCCGCCTTGGCCTCGATCTC
>CAIXSK010000463.1 GCA_903922075.1 uncultured beta proteobacterium
ACTTGCCGGCGAATTCGACCGAGCGGATCTGCAGCACCTTGGAGCCGAGGCTGGCCATTTCCAGCATTTCTTCGAAGGTGATGGTGTCGAGCTTCTTGGCTTCCGGCACGACGCGCGGGTCGGTCGTGTAGACGCCATCGACGTCGGTGTAGATCTGGCACTCGTCGGCCTTCAGCGCGGCCGCCAGGGCGACGCCGGAGGTATCCGAACCGCCGCGGCCAAGCGTGGTGATGTTGCCGTTCTCATCGACACCCTGGAAACCGGCGACGACGACGACCTTGCCGGCATCCAGATCGGCGCGCATGTTGGACTCGTCGATCGACAGGATGCGCGCCTTGGTGAAGGTGTTGTCGGTCAAAACCTTGACCTGGCCGCCGGTGTAGCTCTTGGCCGGGACGCCGATGTCCATCAGGGCCATCGAGAGCAGGCCGATGGTGACCTGTTCGCCGGTCGAGCAGATCTGATCGAGCTCACGCGGATCGGGATTGGCCTGAACTTCCTTGGCCAGGGCGATCAGCTTGTTGGTTTCACCGCTCATCGCGGAAACGACGACCACGACCTGATGGCCCTGAGCATGGAATTTGGCAACTCGTTTGGCGACATTCTTGATGCGTTCGGGGTTGCCGACCGAAGTGCCGCCGTATTTCTGAACAATCAACGCCATGGATTTATCCGGTTAAACGTTGGAAACATGAAAAAGAGGGCGGAATTTTACCCCAGCCCGGGCTTTTTCTAAAGGAAGCGTGCCTATAGATCGGCCAGCACCCGCAGATGCGCGCCGACGCTGCGGGCCAGCGAGGTCATCACGTAGCCGCCTTCGAGCATCGAGACGATGCGCTTGTCGCACATCTCGGCCGCCAGCTTTTTCAGGTGGTCGGTGCACCAGGCATAGTCCTTCTCGACCAGCTTGAGGCCGCCCATGTCGTCTTCGTAATGGCCGTCGAAACCGGCCGAGATGAAGATCATCTGCGGCTTGAATTCCTTGAGACGCGGCGTCCATACCTGCAGCACGGCATCGCGGAATTCCTCGCCGCCGCAACCGGCGGCGAGCGGCACGTTGCACATGTTGGCAGCCGGCTTCTCGGTGCCGCTGTAGGGATAGAACGGGTGCTGGAAGATGCTGCACATCAGCACCTGCTCGTCGCCGGCGAAGCAGTCTTCGGTGCCGTTGCCGTGGTGGACGTCGAAATCGATGATCGCCACGCGTTCAAGGCCGTGCGCCGTCAGGGCATGACGGGCGGCGACACCGATGTTGTTGAAGAAGCAGAAACCCATCGGCGTCTTCTTCTCGCAGTGGTGGCCGGGCGGACGGACGGCGCAGAAGGCGTTTTCGACGCCCTGGGTCATCACCAGGTCGACGGCCAGGCAACCGGCCCCGGCGGCACGCAGCGCGGCCTGCCAGGTGTAGGGATTCATCGCGGTGTCCGGATCGAGGTGCACGATGCCCATTTCCGGCGCGGCGCGCTTGATGCGCTCCAGATGGGAAGCCGGGTGGACGCGCAACAACTGTTCGAAGCTGGCCAGTGGCGCGTCGTAGTATTCGAAATAGGCATCAATGCCCTGGGCAATCAGGTGATCGTTGATGGCGGTCAGACGTTGCGGTGATTCCGGGTGATGCGAACCCATGTCGTGCAACTGGCAGTCGCGATGGGTGATGAAGGCAGTGCTGGTCACTTGTTCTCTCTCTGCGAACCGGCGCATTCGTGGGCGCACGTCGAATTGTCATTATCGTCCCATTTCGGAAGCTGCTTCAAGCATTAGAATCGCCTTGAACAGCCACTACGGAATCAAATGATGCTCAAAAGCACACTTTCGGCACTCGGTAGCCGGCCGCGACCTTTCGACCCAGTGCTCGAACAGGCCGGTCGGATCATTCTCGGCAAGGCGCACGAGATTCGCCTGGCGGTCGCCTGTCTGCTGGCCGGCGGCCACCTGCTGATCGAAGACCTGCCCGGCATGGGCAAGACGACGCTGGCCCATACGCTGGCCCGCCTGCTCGGCCTGCAGTTCGCGCGCATCCAGTTCACCAGCGACCTGTTGCCGGCCGACATCACCGGCGTTTCGATCTTCGACCGCGAGCAGAACGAGTTCCGTTTCCTGCCCGGCCCGGTCTTCACCCAGCTGGTGCTGGCCGACGAAATCAACCGCGCCACGCCGAAGACGCAGAGCGCGCTGCTCGAAGCGATGGAAGAAGGCCAGGTGACCGCCGAGGGCCAGACCCGCCCGCTGCCGCAGCCGTTCTTCGTGATCGCGACGCAGAATCCGGCGCACCAGATCGGCACCTTCCCGCTGCCCGAATCACAGCTAGACCGTTTCCTGATGCGCCTCGAACTCGGCTACCCGGACCGCAACGCCGAGCGCGCGCTGCTCGCCGCCGGCGGCCAGCGCCAGCAGCTCGAACATCTGGCGCCGGTGATCGATGCCGGGCAACTGCCGGAATTGCAGCGTGCAGTCGCGGCCGTCCATGCCGCCGGGCCGTTGATCGACTACGTCCAGGCGCTGGTCGAGCAAACGCGTCGCACGCCGGCCTTCCAGCACGGCCTGTCGCCGCGTGCCGGCCTCGCCCTGCTCGCCGCGGCCCGCGCCTGGGCCTGGCTGGACGGTCGCGATATGGTGCTGCCCGACGACGTGCAGGCGGTGCTGCCGGCGGTCGCCCGGCATCGCCTGCGCTCGGCCCAGGGCGGCGGCCAGGCGCTGGCCGAGGACATCGCGGCGCTGATCCGCAGCGTCGCCATTCCCTGATCGTGCATCTGCTCGCCACGCTCAAACAGCGGCTGTTTCGCTGGCGCAGCGACGGCACCGCCCCCCTGCGCCTCGGCCAGCGCCGGGTATTCATCGTCCCCTCGCGCGGCGGCCTGCTCTTCGCCCTGGCGCTGATCGTCATGCTGCTCGGCGCCGTCAATTACAACCTTGCGCTCGGCCACGCGCTGGTCTTCCTGCTCGC
>CAIXSK010000464.1 GCA_903922075.1 uncultured beta proteobacterium
AAAAGGGCGGCCTGATCCAGCTCTTCGGCCGCCTGGTGGCGCCCTTTTTTCGCCGCGTCTTTCCCGACATCCCGGCCGGCCACCCGGCCAGCGGCAGCATCGTGATGAACGCCAGCGCCAACATGCTGGGGCTGGACAACGCGGCGACGCCGCTCGGCCTGCAGGCGATGCGCGAGCTGCAGGAAATCAATCCGCAGAAGGACACAGCCAGCAACCCGATGATCATGTTCCTGGTCCTCAACACGGCCGGCATCACGCTGATCCCGACCTCGGTGATCGCCATCCGCCAGGCCATCGCGCTCAAGCAGGGCCTGGTCGGCTTCAACGCCGCCGACATCTTTTTGCCGACGCTGCTTGGCACCTTCGTCTCCTTCTGCGCCGGGCTGATCGCCGTCGCGATCTGGCAGCGCATCAACCTCTTCTGCAAGCCGATACTCGCCTTCTTCGCCGGTTTCGCGGCGCTGGTCGGCGGTCTCTACCTGTGGCTGGGCGGCCTGCCGCCGGAACAGATGGCGCAGATGATCGGCCTGCTCGGCAGCGGCATCATCGTTTCGATCATCGTGCTCTTTGTCGGCGTTGCGGCCTGGCGCGGCATCGACGTCTACGAGAGCTTCGTCGAGGGCGCCAAGGAGGGCTTCGGCGTCGCCGTGCAGATCATTCCCTACCTGGTCGCCATGCTCGCCGCGATCTCGGTCTTTCGCAGCACCGGCGGCATGGACTGGCTGATCGGCGCCATCCGCAGCGTCGTGCTGGCCCTCGGGTTCAACGACGATTTCGTCCCGGCGCTACCGGTCGGCCTGATGAAGACCCTGAGTGGCAGCGGCGCCCGCGGCCTGATGGTGGATGTTATGACGACCTACGGTGTCGACTCCTTCCCGGCCAAGCTGGCGGCGATCATCCAGGGCTCGACCGAAACCACCTTCTACGTGCTGGCCGTCTATTTCGGCAGCGTCGGCATCACCAAAACCCGCTACGCCGTCGCCTGCGGCCTGATCGCCGACGCTGTCGGGCTGGTCGGGGCGATCCTGATCGGCTACGCCTTCTATCATTGACCCTGCCGGGTAAATGCTACGGTCGCCGGCAAAAATCGGCGAAAATTGAAATTTCCGCCAGCCAGTCTCCCCGTGTCCAAACTCGTCTTCCTGAACAAACCCTACGGCGTCCTCAGCCAGTTCACCCCGGAGGGCAAGTGGCGGGCGCTGGCCGAGTTCATCCCGGTCAAGGATGTTTACGTCGCCGGCCGGCTGGACGCCGACAGCGAGGGCCTGCTGATCCTGACCGACGACGGCAAGTTGCAGGCGAAGATTGCCGATCCCAAACACAAGCTGGTCAAGACCTACTGGGCGCAGGTCGAGGGCGTGCCCGACGAGGCGGCGCTGGACCGCCTGCGCGCCGGCATCAAACTCGCCGATTTCACGGCCCGGCCGGCCCAGGTACGCCGGATAGCCGAGCCGCCCGGCCTCTGGCTGCGCGACCCGCCGATCCGCTACCGGGCGGCGATTCCGACTTCATGGCTGGAAATCCGTATCGCCGAAGGCAAGAACCGCCAGGTACGGCGGATGACGGCGGCCATCGGTTATCCTACGCTGCGACTGATCCGCGCCGCCATCGGGGCGGCGACGGTGGACGGCCTGGCGCCCGGGCAATGGCGGCAGATCGACGGCAGCTATCAGGATTTGCAAGGAAAATTCAATGAATAAGCACCTCATCGGCGCGCTGGCCGCGCTGTTCGTCAATGCCGCCGCCTGGGGGCAGGGCGCCATGCCGCTGCTGGAACTGAGCGCCGGCTTCCACCGCATCGAGGCCGAAGTCGCCGCCACCGACCGGGATCGTCAGGTCGGCCTGATGAACCGCCGGGAAATGCCGCCGCAGCGCGGCATGCTGTTCGATTTCGACCACGAGAACACCCACTGCATGTGGATGCGCAACACGCTGCTCCCGCTCTCCGTCGCCTTCGTTGACGCCAAGGGCGTGATCATCAACATCGCGGACATGAAGCCGCAGACCGAGGACAACCACTGCGCCAAGGTGCCGGCCCGCTACGCGCTGGAAATGAACGTCGGCTGGTTCGCCCAGCGCGGCATCAAGCCCGGCATGAAGCTGGGCGGCATCGACAAGGCGCCGCGTCCTCACTGATGAAACGCAGCAAATGGCGGGCGCACCTGGATGGCGGCGCCTGCGACCCTCACCTGCGCTCCTGGCTGACCGAGCCGGATTCGCTGACGGCACGCTGCCAGCGTGCCTGCGCCGATTTTCGCGTGCGCCTGCTGAGCTTCGGCAAGGGGCGGGCGCTGGCCGACGAATCAGCCGGCGGCGAAGCGGGGCTCGGCCTGGCCTGGGTGCGCGAGGTGGTCCTCGAATGCGACGGCCGCCCGGTCATTTTTGCCCACACCACGCTGGCGACCGTCGCCCCTGGCCGCCTCAGCCGCTGGATGGCCGGTCTGGGCAACCGCTCGCTCGGCTCGCTGCTTTTCTCCTACCCCGGGTTTCGGCGCGGCACCATCGAATTCCTGCGGCTCGACGCCCGTCATCCGCTCTATCGCCGCGCTGCCGCCCTGGGTCCGGTCGGCGCCAGCCTGTGGGCGCGCCGTTCGCTGCACCGCCTGGGCCGGCAGCAGGTGCTGGTGACCGAGGTTTTCCTGCCGGCGATAGGCGACTGCAGGTAAGTTTCTGCCAGCAGTGCGAGCGTTGTCCTTTCGGCTAGTCCTTTCGATAGTTCACCTGATATCACTTTTGGCATAGAGTCCACATGTGCACAAGGGATATGGTTCTTAATGCCTAATTTTTTGATCAACCACAAAATCAAGCTGTCCGGCTTTGTCGATGGCAATCCGGTGGCGACCTTCATCATCGATGCCGATCATCGGGTCGTCTGCTGGAACAAGGCCTGCGAAGCCTTGACCGGCATTGCCGCCGAGCGCGTCGTCGGCACCTCCGACCATTGGCGGGCGTTCTACGCCACCGATCGGCCAACCATGGCCGACCTGATCCTCGATGGCGGCAGGGAAACGGACATCCAGTATTTCTACCAGGACAAATTCCAGCCGTCGGCCCTGATTGAAGGCGCCTGCGAGGCCGAAGACTTCTTTGCCGATTTCGGGCAGAACGGACGCTGGCTGCATTTCACCGCGGCGCCCATCATCGATGACGAGGACAATGTGGTCGGCGCCATCGAAACCCTGCAGGACATCACCGAGCGTCGCCTGGCCGAGGCGGCGCTGCGCGACAAGGAAGCCTTCGTTTCGCAGGTCGTCGAAAGCAATTCGGTGCCGACCATGGTCATCGACAGCGAGCATCGCATTACCCACTGGAACCGTGCCTGCGAGGCGCTGACCGGCTTGCCGGCCGAAAGGGTGCGCTTTTCGCGCGACCACTGGCACCCGTCGTTTGCCGATGCCCGCCCCTTCCTGGCCGATCTGGTCCTCGACGGCGCCATCGAAGCCGATTTTCATCGTTTCTACCGCGGCAATCTCCGTAAATCGACGCTGATCGACGGCGCTTTCGAGGCCGAGGAATTCGTCCAGGGTGCCGACGGGGTCGGCAAATGGCTGTTTTTCACGGCGTCGGCCTTAAGAAGCCGTGACGGCGTGGTGATCGGCGCCATCGAAACCATGCAGGACGTCACCGAACGCCGCCTCGCCGAGGAAACGCTGCGCGAGAGCGAGGAGCGCTATCGCCAGTTGAGCCTGACCGATTCGCTGACCCAACTCAGCAACGCCCGCCAGTTTCATCTCGCCCTCGATCAGGAAATGGAGCGCTGCGCCCGTTACCGCCGCCAGCTCTGCCTGCTGATCGTCGATGTGGACGATTTCAAGCAGGTCAACGATACCTGGGGGCATGCCGAGGGCAACCGCGTGCTGCAGACCCTGGCCGGCATCATCCAGTCCTGCCTGCGCCAGACCGACAGCGCCTACCGTTATGGCGGCGAGGAGTTTGCCGTCCTGATGCCGGAGACCGATGCCGCGGCGGGTGTCATGTTCGGCGACCGCCTGCGCGCCTGTTTCGCCGAAAGTCCGCCGGTGCTTTCCAGCGGCACGGTGCTCAATGTCAGCATCAGCATCGGGGTCACCGGCTACTGCCCCGGCGACGACGCCCACAGTCTGTTCTGCCGGGCCGACGATGGCATGTACCAGGCCAAGCGCCTGGGCAAGAACCGCGTCGTCGTGGTCGAACCGCCGAGCGGCCCGTAGTCGGAATCCGGTCGAAAAAACAGCCCACCAGGGTGGGCTGTAAGAATTGGCCCATGTTCGGCCAAGCAGCGTCCTCGGGATCAGAATTGATCATGAGCGGAGCGTGTGCAGCCTATCAGGCATTCCGTATGGATCAGATCAGCATAAGGTCAGTATCCGGTCAGAGGTGATTCATGACCTCCTGCCTTGCCGGAACGACGCTGAAGACAGGGGTCGTCAGTGCTTTGTAAGTGCTTGATCAATAAAACATCAGCAAATGATCAAGGCTTGTCCATGTCGCGGTGAAACGATCGTTTCTGTCAGCTAGCCGTAAGTTTCGGGAAAAGATACTGTCTCCAGGCTGCCGTTGTTGGCTTTCGGCGGCCCTCACCACAATTCTAAGGAGACATTCAATGGACGACACAGGAAAGGCCTATTGGTCAGCTGTGCTGGGGCTTCTGACCAAGGTGCTAGTCATCTGGTTCGTGGTCTCGTTCGGGGCCGGCATTCTGTTTGCCGATGCACTGAACAGCATCAAACTCGGGGGGTACCCGCTGGGCTTCTGGTTTGCCCATCAGGGGTCGATCTACATCTTCATTGCCTTGATCTTCTATTACGCCAAGGCGATGAACAAGATCGACCGCAAGTTCGACGTTCACGAGTAACGGGGGAACTATGGATCTGCAAACCATGACCTACCTGGTGGTCGGCGCTTCGTTCGCGCTGTACATCGGGATTGCCATCTGGGCTCGCGCCGGCAGCACCAGCGAGTTCTACGTCGCCGGTGGCGGCGTTCACCCGGTTACCAACGGGATGGCGACGGCCGCTGACTGGATGTCGGCCGCCTCGTTCATTTCGATGGCTGGCCTGATCTCCAACATGGGCTACGGCGGCGGCCTGTTCCTGATGGGCTGGACCGGCGGCTACGTTCTGCTCGCCTGCCTGCTCGCCCCGTACCTGCGCAAGTTCGGCAAATTCACCGTGCCGCAGTTCATCGGCGACCGCTTCTACTCGAAGACGGCGTCGACGGTGGCGGTGGTCTGCCTGCTGACCGCGTCGATCACCTACATCATTGGTCAGATGACCGGCGTCGGTGTGGCCTTCTCCCGCTTCCTGGGCGTTTCCAGCGAAATGGGCATCTACATCGGTATGGGCATCGTCTTCGCCTACGCCGTGTTCGGTGGCATGAAGGGCATCACCTACACCCAGGTCGCCCAGTACATCGTGCTGATCCTGGCCTACACCATTCCGGCGATCTTCATCTCGCTGAACCTGACCGGCAACCCGATCCCGCAACTGGGCCTGGGCTCCAACATGGCTGGCACTGACGTTTCCCTGCTCAGCAAGCTCGACCAGGTCGTCACTGATCTCGGTTTCGGCAAGTACACGACGACGACGGCCGGCAGCACGCTGAACATGTTCGTCTACACGCTGTCGCTGATGATCGGTACGGCCGGTCTGCCGCACGTCATCATGCGCTTCTTCACGGTGCCGAAGGTCGAGGATGCGCGTTACTCCGCAGGCTGGGCGCTGGTCTTCATCGCCATCCTGTACACCACCGCGCCGGCTGTCGCGGCAATGGCCAAGATGAACCTGATCGGCACCACCAACGTGGCGGCGATGAAGGGCGGCGATGTATTCGCACCGGAATCCAGCCTGAAGGCCGACGAGCGTCCGGACTGGATGAAGCGCTGGGAAAAGACTGGTCTGCTGAAGTTCGAGGACAAGAACGCCGACGGTCGCATCCAGTACTACAACGACAAGACCAAGGACGCCGAGGTCAAGGCCAAGATCGACGCCGCCGGCTGGAAGGGCAACGAACTGACGGTCAACGCCGACATCATCGTGCTGGCCAATCCGGAAATCGCGCTGCTGCCGAACTGGGTGATCGCCCTGGTCGCCGCCGGTGGTCTGGCTGCCGCCCTGTCGACTGCTGCCGGCTTGCTGATGGCCATTTCGGCGGCGGTATCGCATGACCTGGTGAAGGGCATCTTCAAGCCGGACATCAGCGACAGCGGCGAACTGATGGCGGGCAAGATCTCGATGGCCATCGCCATCGTCATCGCCGGCTATCTCGGCCTCAACCCGCCGGGCTTCGCTGCCGGTACGGTGGCCCTGGCCTTCGGTATCGCGGCATCGTCGCTGTTCCCGGCCATCATGATGGGTATCTTCTCCAAGAAGATGAACAAGGAAGGCGCCATTGCCGGCATGCTGGCGGGTCTCTTCATCACCCTGTTCTACGTGTTTGCGCACAAGGGTATCTTCTTCATCAAGGGAACCGACTTCCTGCCGATGATCGGCGGTGCCAACAGCTTCTTCGGCATTACGCCGGAAGCCTTCGGTGCGGTCGGTGCGCTGGTCAACTTCATCGTCGCCTTCGTGGTCGACAAGATGACCAAGGAGCCGCCGGAGCATATCCAGCATCTCGTCGAAAGCGTTCGCATTCCGCGTGGCGCCAAGGCGGTGGATGGCGCCCACTAAAGTGGTCGAAGCACAGGCGGCGATTTTCGCCGCCTGCCGGGCGGCCCCTTGCCTCTGGTGACGGGGTCGCTGTTTCCTGTTATGAAGGCCTTACCAATGCGTGGTTATCCTGGGAGCGGGCGATGAGTTTCGATGTGGGCGTGGCGTTGACCTGGATTTTGTTTCTGGCCCTGTTTCCCATTACCTTTTTCTGGCTGCGCCGGGCCTGGCGCATCCTGGTCCGCAAGGATTTCTCCGACGTCGCGCTGAAGCACGGCAAGTCACCGGAAAACCCGGCCAGGTTCGCGCCCTATGCGGCAGCGATCAACCTGATCTGCGGCGGCATCACCGGCTTCGTGATTGTCGGTGTGATCACGGCTACCTTTGAATACGATACGTGGACGGCTATCGCCGGATCGACCATCTGGCTGAAATTCATGTTGGACTTTGCGCTGAGCCGCCACGCCCATCCATTTATGTTTCGCAAGCGTGCCTGAACCGGTAGGATGCATGCGGACCCCCGCTGGGGAAGTGTTTTGACATGAGGGTGACGTGCGTCATCCCGTTTGTTACACGTTGGCAAGGGCATGGCACATAGCATATTGATCGTCGAGGACGACCGCGACCTGGCGAGGAATCTGATCGATTATCTGGAGTTGCGCGGGTACGTGACCGACTACGCGCCGGACGGTTTTGCCGCCATCAACCAGTTGCGGGCCAATCATTACGACCTCGTCGTGCTCGACCTGATGTTGCCGGGCATCGACGGCATCGCGGTGTGCCATCGTCTGCGGCACGAGTTGATGAAACAGACCCCGGTGGTCATGCTGACGGCCAAGGACGATGTGGATGTCAAAGTCTCGGCCTTCGATTTCGGCGCCGACGACTACATCGTCAAGCCGGTGGCGCTCAAGGAGCTGGAGGCGCGCGTTCGGGCCTTGATCCGGCGCGCCAACAGCGAGGGCGAGAACGCCATCCAGGTGGTTGGCGATTTGCGTTTCGACGCGGGTACCATGCGCGTCGAAAGAGCAGGGAAGGTCATTGCCATGCCCCCCGCGCAATTGCGCATTCTGGCCCTGCTCGTCAGGCATTCGCCCAACGTCGTCACGCAACAGGCGATCTACCGCGAGATCTGGGGCGACGAGCCGGCCGACAAGCATGCCATGGTGGTTCATATGCATGCCTTGCGGGCAGCCGTGGACAAACCGTTCGACCTGCAGTTGATCCAGACGGTGCGTGGTTTCGGATACAGGATCGCCGTTCCCGATGCTGCCGTATGACAGTCTGCGCGAGCGGCTGGTCCAGCCGTTCCTGCTGCTTGGCTTCATTGTCAGCGCCACGCTCAGCCTGACCACGTTCGCTCTGCTCGCCCAGATCGAAGAGCGGGCGGTGGAGAGAACCCTGACTGTCGAACTGGAAAGCTTCCGGCATCGGCGGGCCATCAATCCGCTGGCATCGCCGGCCGAGTCCTCCCTGTTGCGCGGGTTCTTTCTGCCGGCTGACCAGTTGACCAGGTATCCCGAACTGTCCGGCGATACGTCGATACTCGAGATGCGAACGCTCGACGACGGGGAGTACAGCGTGCTGTTTGCCCAGGTCGAAGGGCGGCCGTTTGCCTTGCTCTACGACCGCTCCTACATCAAGAGCAACATGGCGAGTCTGGCCCTGCTGTTGCTGCTGGCGACCGCCGGCATGACCCTGCTTTCCTTCGCGGTCGGCTATCGGCTTTCGCGGCGGGTCGTGCAGCCCATCGTCCGGCTGCTCAATGACGTTTCGTTCAAGGCCGGGCAGCGGAACATGCCGCCGGAGAACATCGGGTTCTCCGATCAGGGCTACCCGCCGGACGAAATCGGGCGCCTGGTCCGGGAGCTGGATCGCTTCTCGCACCGGCTGTACGAGTTCGTCCAGCGCGAAAGTTATTTTGCAGCGGACGTCAGTCACGAACTGCGCACGCCGGTGGCGGTGATCGCCGGCGCGGCGGAGGTGCTGGCTGAGGTGCCCGGTCTCGACGAGCCGGTCCGCCAGCGGATTTCGGCCATTCACCGAAACGCCGTGCGGATGTCGCAGGTTCTCGAGGCGATGCTGATTCTCGCCAAGGAAGAGCGAAGCGACGCCGATCCGTCGTGCAATCTGGCCGAGGTGCTCGAGGATGCCGTGGCCGATTGCTCGCCGGCCCTGCAGGGCCGGCCGGTGTCGATCCAGATCGGGATTGGCGAGCGGGTGGTGTTGCCGGTCGAGCGTTCGCTGGCCTATGTGCTGGTCAGCAACGTTCTCCGGAATGCCTGCGCCTGCACGCGCGAGGGGGTGATTCGGGTGACGCTTGAGCGCAGTGCACTGGCCATTGCCGATACCGGCATGGGCATTGCGGAGGATCGCTTTCCCGAATTGCTGCAGCGGCACGCCAAGGGCGAGGGCAGCACCGGCCACGGTTTGGGGCTGTCGATCGTGGCGCGCATCAGCGAGCGCCTGCGCTGGCAGATCGCGGTGGAAAGCCGTCCGGGGCAAGGAACGAATTTCAGATTCGTCTTCCCCTGCGCAGCGGCGTCCGGCGCCGCGGATTGAGGCTGTGCCGGCCGCTTGCCGGCAGAATGCTACGGTCGGCCGGAAATTTTGGCCAAAATCGCAATTTTTCCCTTCTCCGGCAGCTTCTTGCCTCAGCGGCGTCAGTTGCCGTTTTCCGGGCCATCCAGCCAGCGCTGCCCGGCCTCCCGCACGACGTCGTTGAGATTGCCCAGCGCGGTCCGGCGGGCGCGCAGCCATTCGGCGTCCCCGTGTCCCGGGATAAACGCGTTGCGCAATTGCTCCAGCCAGTGGGCGCAGCCCAGCGCCCGTGCATCGGGCTCCAGAACGTCGAGCAGGCGGGACAGCCGGGCGCGCAGCGGCTGCGTCGTTTGCGACAAAGGGTCGGCAATGGTCGCCTCCAGGCCAAAGCGACAGGCCTGAAACTTGTTGTAGCGGGCGACATGGGCCTGGCCGGCGGTATCCAGTGCCGGCCGTTCGCGTAGCAGCCAGGCGGCCAGCGACTGGGCCAGCGCGGTCAGCGCGCAGGCCTTCTCGATGCTCAGCGGCGTATCGCAGACGCGGATTTCGACCGTGCCGAACTCCGGCTTGGGGCGGACATCCCAGTAGAGATCCTTGATGCTTTGGGCGATGCCGCAGGCCTGCAAAAAGGAGAAGTGGCGATGAAAATCGGCCCAGTCGGCCAGCGGCGGGCATTGGCCGCTGAGCGGAAAGGCCGAGACGGCGTTGAGCCGGGCCGACTGGTAGAAGGTGTCCTCGCCGTCGATGTAGGGCGACGAGGCCGACAGCGCGATGAAATCGGGGACGTAGACGCCGAGCGCCTGGGTCAGCCAGATGGCGTCGTCGGCCGAGGCGACACCGACGTGGACGTGCTGGCCGAAGACGGTGAACTGCTTGGCCAGGTAGCCGTAGCGCTGGTACAGGGCATCGAAGCGCTCGCCGGGGCAGATGCGCCGGTCCGGCCAGCGATGGAAGGGGTGGGCGCCGCCGCCGCAGATGGCGATGTTGTGCCGGCAAGCCTGGGCGCGCAGGATGTCGCGCAGGCCGGCCAGGTCGCTGGCGATGCCGTCCACGCTGCTCTGGGGCAGGGTGCTGATCTCGATCATGCTCTCGGTGATTTCGAGCTTGATGTCGCCCTGGCTGCCATCGGCTACCAGGCTGCCCAGCAGATCGGTGGCGGCGCGGGTCAGATCGAAATCGCGCAGCGAGACGAGCTGCAGCTCAAGTTCGACGCCCAGCGAGAGGGCCGGGCTTTGCCGGAACGGCGGGAGTGCGGCTGCGGTCATGCCAGACCTCCTTTTTCGCGATCGGTTTCGAGGCCTTCGCCGGAGCGGCGGATCGCCAGGCGGCACAGGGCGGGGCCGAGCAATTCCATGATCGCCGCGGCGAATAGCGGCAAGGTCAGCGGTGCAGCGCCGACCTCGGGGTAGAGGCTGGCGATTTCGCTGGCCATGAAGACGGCGGTGGCCGACAAGGGCTGGATGCCGATGCCGACCAGCAGCCGTTTCTGCAGCGGCAGGCTGCCCGGGCTGATGGCCAGCGCGCCCAGCTTGGCGATCGCCCGCACGGCGATCAGTCCGACCGCCTGCAAGCCGGCCAGCCAGGTGAATTCGCGCCAGGGCAGCGTGGCGCCGACGATGACGAACAAAATGATCGCCAGCAGCCAGTGGGCTTCCGGCAGATTGGTGTAGCGCAGCGTTTGGCCCTTGTCATGGCCGGTGACCAGGGCGCCCATCAGGAAGAGCGTCAGATACACCGGCACGGCCAGCATGCGCGCCAGCCCGACGGCAAGCATGGCGCAGGCGATCAGGATGAAAACCTGGGCCAGCGAGCGCTTGGGCAGGAAGCGGGCGATGCGCAGCGCCAGCCAGCTGCAGAGGCGGGCGGCCAGCAGGGCGCCGGCGGCAACCCAGAGCGGGTGGGCAATGACGCTCCAGTGCCGGCTGTTCTCGGCATGGACAAAGCCGAGCACGATGGCGAAGGCGATGAAGGAGGCGGCGGCGCCGATCGCCGTGTGGAGGATCATCCGTTCGCTGACCTGGCCCTGGGCGCGACTGTCTTCGATGACCAGCATGACCACGGTCGGCGCCGAGGCCATGGTCACCGCGGCGGTGGCGGCGGCCCAGACCGGGGCGAGGCCGACGATGAAATGGGCAAAGCCGAAAATGAGCAGGAAGGAGAGGCCGATATCGGTCGCCGAACTGCGGATCAGTTCCGGGTTGCGTCGCATCCAGCCGAGATCGAGCCGGCGGCCGACCTCCATCATCAAGAGGCCGAGCGCGGCGTCGGCCAACGGTCGCGCCCGAAGCAGCGCCGCCTGGTCGAGCCAGCCCAGCGCGGCCGGGCCGAACACCGTTCCGGCCAGCACATAGCCGATGATTTTCGGCCAGCCGAAACGTTGATGCAGCGTCTCGCCGATCAGCAGGCCGGCGATCAGCAACAGGCTGGTCAGTGCCAGCGCGTCGAGATGGTCGGGCAGGGCCGGGAGGAAATTGAAGCGCTCATGCATGAACGCCCAGAAGTTGTGCAGCCATAGGCTGATGTTGTCGAGTATGGGCATGCGGTTCGGTCAGGTTTCAGCACGGGCAGGTCACCAGCGGCGACCCCGGGCGGCGTTGAGAAATTCGTCGAGAATGGGCGTGCAGTCGAGCAGGCCGGCAAAACCCGGCGGATGGAATTCCGGGTGCCATTGCAGGCCCAGCACGTAGGGTTTGCCTTCCAGACGGATGGCTTCGATCAACTGGTCGTCGACGCTGCGCGCTTCGACGCGCAAACCCTTGCCCAGCGTGCGGATGGCCTGGTGGTGAATGGACACGACCTTGCGCTCGCCCGGCTCCGGATAAAGCTTGCCAAAGCCCGAGTCGTCGCCCCAGGTGATGGCATGGCTGTGTTTGTCGTAATCGGGATGGACATGCACGGCGGCCTGCTCGTACTGGGTTTCGATGTCCTGGTAAAGCGTGCCGCCGAGCGCCACGTTGATCAGCTGGCAGCCCCGGCAAATGCCGAGGATCGGCCGGCCGGCTTCCATGAATTCGTGGAAGAGTTCCATTTCGTAGGCGTCGCGCTGACGGTCGCCGATCCAGTCGGGATGCCGCGGTTCCTCGCCGTAGCATTGCGGGCTGATATCGGCGCCGCCCTGCAGGATCAGGCCATCGAGGGCGCCCGCGTAGTCGGAAAGGCGGATGCTGCTTCGGTGAATCATCCCGTCGCCGCTGATCGAGGGGATCATGAAGACCATCACGTCGCGCGACATGACCCAGTGGGCGACCGACTGTTCGAGATATTGCAGCGACTTGGACTGCAGGCCCGAGGCGCCGGGCTGGGGGTGGTAAATGCGGGCGGAAAGCCCGATGCGCAAAGGTCTTCTGGCCATGATCGTTCTCCTTTGTCCGGTTGGCGCCAAGCAGTGACGGGGGCCGTGTCGCCGTCAAGCGGCTTGGAGAGGCCGGGGGTAGGGTCTGTCAGACTGCTGCAGTGGCGATGGTAAGCGACAGATGTATTTGCCGGCAATATAATTACGCCTTGCGAAATGTGATCGATTATTGGGGCTGGAGCGCTTTTTTATGCCGGGATCTGTTTCTGAAACACCGTTGGTGCTGGAGGTTTTGCAGCAATTTCGCCTGATTTTCGGGTCAATGCGTCAGTATTTCAGATTGCTTGAGGAGCGTTGCGGCATGCCCGGGGCGAACCTGTGGGCGCTGCAGGAGGTGCAGCGCCAACCCGGGCTGGGTGTCGGTGAATTGGCCCGGCGAATGGGGGTTCATCAATCGACGTGCAGTTTGATCGTGGACCGGATGGTGCTCGCCGGCTTGCTTGAAAAAGGACGCTGCGACGGTGACCGCCGGCGTGTCGGCCTGCTGGTGACCGTAGCCGGCGAGGCGGTTCTGGCGCGCTTGCCCGGGCCGGCCGAGGGTTTGTTGCCGCAGGCGCTGTCGGAGATCCCCGAGGTTGTCCTTAAAACATTGAATATCAATCTATCCGAGCTGATTCGCGCCCTGCCGGGCAGCGACGAGCATTTCCGTCAGATGCCGCTGGCCGACATGGTGCGCGGCGGCGAGCGGGGCAGTTGACCGTGCGGGGGCGGATGAAATCTGGTGTTGTGGCGATCATGGTGCCGATGGCGCTGATTTCGCTTGCCGGCTGCGCGACGAAGAAGCCGTTGCCTCCGCCGGCGGCGCCGGCAACCGTCGTTGTTGCGGCGGCGCCGGCCGGCAACATCAAACCGGCAACCCGGGAAACTGGCGAAACGTCGCCGGTGCCGGTTGCCGCGGCTCCCGGCGAGCGTATTTACTTTGCGCCCGGCGCCAGCGATATCGACGGCGACGGCATGGCGCTGCTGCGCCTATGTGCCGATCGACTGAAATCCGACGAGCGAAGGCGGGTGACCTTGGTCGGCATGACCGACGATCTGGGCAGCCGAACTTATAACGTGGCCATCGCCGATCGGCGCATCGCCACCGTGCAACTCGCATTGCGCCGGCTGGGGGTTGCCGCTCACCAGATCAAGCGTCGCAATCTCGGCGGCGAGATGGCCCAGCAGCAACGATGCACCACGGAACCTTGCCGCCGGTTGATGCGCCGCGTCGAACTGCATTGCGACGACTGACCGGGATGTCGTCCCGGGGCGGGGCGCATGAATGCTACGGTCGGCGGCAAATTTTGCCCAAAATTGAAATTTTGCCGCATGAAAAAGGCGCTCCCGGGGGGGCGCCTTTGTGTCGATCGGTGTTTTTCGATCAGGCGAAGTTGGCTTCGACGAAGGACCAATTGACCAGCGAAGCCAGGAAGGTTTCGACGAACTTCGGACGCAGGTTGCGGTAGTCGATGTAATAGGCGTGTTCCCAGACGTCGACGCAGAGCAGGGCCTTGTCGCCGGTGGTCAGCGGGGTGCCGGCGGCGCCCATGTTGACGATGTCGAGCGAACCGTCGGCCTTCTTGACCAGCCAGGTCCAGCCGGAACCGAAGTTGCCGACGGCGGAGGTCTGGAAGGCCGTCTTGAAGGCGTCCAGCGAACCCCACTTGGCATCGATGGCGGCAGCCAGCGCGCCGCTCGGGGCGCCGCCGCCGTTCGGCTTCATGCAGTTCCAGAAGAAACTGTGGTTCCAGACCTGGGCGGCGTTGTTGTAGATGCCGCCGGCCGGGGCCTTCTTGACGATGGCTTCGAGGTCGAGGGCTTCGTATTCGGTGCCCTTGATCAGGTTGTTCAGGTTAACCACG
>CAIXSK010000465.1 GCA_903922075.1 uncultured beta proteobacterium
GGGATGATGCAGAAGGTGCAGCTGTGGTTGCAGCCTTCGGAAATCTTCAGGTAGGCGAAGTGGTCCGGCGTCAGGCGGATGCCCTGCGGCGGGACCAGGTCGGAATACGGGTCGTGCGGCTTGGGCAGGTGGCTATGCACGTAGCCCATCACCTCGTCGGCGGCGTGCGGGCCGGTGACGGCGAGCACGGCCGGGTGCGTCGTCTGCACGATGTCACCCTTGGCGCCGAGGCAGCCGGTGACGATGACCTTGCCGTTCTCGCTCAGCGCCTCGCCGATGGCGTCGAGCGATTCCTCGACGGCGGCGTCGATGAAGCCGCAAGTATTGACGATCACCAGGTCGGAATTGTCGTAGCTCGGCGAAATCTCGTAGCCTTCGGCGCGCAGCTTGGTCAGGATGCGCTCGGCGTCGGAGGAGGCCTTGGGGCAGCCCAGGGAAACGAAGCCGACGGTCGGCACTTTTTGCGAAATAGTCATGCGATGGAAACCTTATCCGGGCTGGCCGGCGAACAAAGGGCGTATTTTACGGGGGAATCAGGATGGCAGGCGGGCAAGTGCCTGTTTCAGCGCATCAAAACATTGCGGGTCGATGGCCGTGCCGACGTTTTCGGCCATCATTTCCAGCGTTTTCGGGATTGGCACGGCGCCGCGGTACGGGCGTTCGGCGGTGATCGCGTCGAAGATGTCGGCGGTCGTGATGATCCGCGTTTCGAGGCAGATGTCCTCAGCCGTCAGGCCACGCGGGTAGCCCTTGCCGTCCAGCCGCTCGTGGTGCGCGGCCGATACCCGGGCCAGTTCCGAGAAGGCAGCGATCCGCGACAGGATGGCCTCGGTGTAGGCGGCATGCGCCTGCACGGCTGCCCACTCGTCGGCATCGAGCTTGCCCGGCTTGTCGAGCACGCTGTTGCTGACACCGAGCTTGCCGACATCGTGCAGTAGCGCGCCACGCTTCAGCCAACGCCGGCGCTCCGCCGACAGGCCGAGCGCCTCGGCGATCAGGTCGGTGTACAACGCGACGCGGGCGCTGTGGCCGCTGGTGTAAGGGCTCTTCGAGTCGACCACCTGACCGAAGGCGGCGGCGATGTCGTCGAGATAGTCGTCGTCGAGCGCCACGACATGCGAGGCCGGCTCCAGCGCCAGCACGGCCGCCATGACGTCCGGTGAAGCCAGCCCGGCCCAGAAGGCGTCGTCGGCCACTGCCTCGGCCGCCTCGACCAGCGCCGGATCGAACCAGCGCCCGGCGCGCAGGCGGACTTCGTCGAGCGCCGCCGACGGCCCGCCGGCCGTGTGGAACACGTCGATGACCTGGGCCAGCAGCGCGATCCGCGAATAAAGCGGGATCGCCGCGCCGGCCAGCCCATCGGGCTTGCCCTCGCCGTTGAAATGCTCGTCCAGGCTGTAGATGCCGGCCGAGACGCTTTCCGGAAAGCGCAGCAGGCGGGCGATTTCGGCGCCGCGCTGGCAGCGGGTGGCGATCAGTTCGGTGGCGATCTGCTCGCCGTCGCGCATGATCGTCAGCACGCTGCGGAAACGCTCGGCCAGCCCGGCCTTAAGCCCGGTGTGGCTGAGCACGAACTGCAGCACCTTGGGCAGACTGTCGCCGACCGTCTTGAAATCGCGCTTGAAACTGAGGTCGTCGGTCAGGTACAGCTCGCAGATGCGCGCTGCGTTGCTGCTGCAGCCAAGGTCTTTCAGCAGCAGCGTGTAGTAGAGATTCCACAGCTCGTCGTCGTTGAGCCCGAGGCGGCGGCCGATGTGCATGCCGATCCAGCAGCAACGCACGCAATGGCCTTCCGGCTGGCCTTCGGTGATGTCGAGCGCGTGGCTGAGGGCCGAGATCAGTTCGGAGAGCCGGAGGTCGGCGGTCATAGCGAAAGACGGGGCGGGAGAATTCATCGGCTCCTATGATTCACCAAATACGGCAAGGTTCCAATTGAAAAAACCGCCCATCGGCGGTTTTTTCAATTTTGGGCATTTTTTCCGGCCTACCGTAGCATTTACGGAAAAAAGCCCGGCGCAGCCGATTTTACTGGGCCGGCGCCACCATCGGCGGCGGCGCCGGTACCTCGGCGACGACCGGCGCCACGTTCTTCTTGTGGCCGGCATCCGGATGCCAACCGAGGACGGCCAGCATGACCATGAAGCCGACGACGTAGGCCAGCGCGACGTGCCAGCCGTGCTTCAGCCACAGTCCGGCCGATTTGGCTTCCGGGTACATGTTGGACAGCGCGACGCCGGCCGACGAGCCGAACCACAGCATCGAACCGCCGAAGCCGACGGCGTAGGCCAGGAAGCCCCAGTCGAAGCCACCCTGGCGCAGGGCCAGCGCGGTCAGCGGGATGTTGTCGAAGACCGCCGACACGAAGCCGAGCGTGAAGGCCGACTGCCACGAGGCCGGCGGCAGTGCTTCGACCGGCATCATCGAGGCGCAAAGGACCAGCGAGAGCAGGAAGATCGAGCCCTTGACGGTTTCCGGCAGCAGTTCCCAGTCGTGGCGACGGACCGGGATGGTCAGGATGATCGCCACCCAGACGGCAACGCCGATGAAGGGGAAGACTGAGGCCATTTCCGGCGCCTTGACGTTGATCGCGACATTGGTGGCGACGGCGAAGACCAGCATGGTGGCGACGATGAAGATGCGCCCCCAGTCGATCTTGGTGTGGGCGTGCGCATGCTTGATGATCGGCGAGTAGGCGTGCTGCTGCTTGGCGCCGAAGTAGCCGATGATCAGCAGCGCGACGCCGGCCGCGACGTAGGCGTCGAAGACGACAACCGGGCTGATGCCGTCGATCCACATCATGGTCGTCGTCGTGTCGCCGACCACCGAGCCGGAACCACCGGCATTGGAGGCGGCGACGATGGCGGCCAGGTAGCCGATATGCACCTTGCCCTTGAACAGCTGATGGGCCATGGCGCCGCCGATCAGCGCGGCGGCGATGTTGTCGAGGAAGCTGGAAAGCACGAAGACCATGACCAGCATGACGAAGCCGCCCTTCCAGTCGTCCGGCAGGTATTTCGGCAGGATCACCGGCACATGGCTCTTCTCGAAATGCCGGGCGAGCAGCGCAAAGCCGGTCAGCAGGCAGAACAGGTTGGCGATGGTCACCCATTCATGGCCAAGGTGGCCGACCAGGCCGGCGATGCCGACGCCGGTCTTGAAGCCGGTGAAGATGATCTTGTAGAGGCTGATCGTGAACAGGCCGGTCAGCGCGACGTACAGCGTGTAGTGATGGAACAGCGCGACGCCCAACAAGGTCAGCGCGAAGAGGATGAAATCGACCGGGATGCCGCCGACGGTCGGCAGGTTGCCGGCGGCGAAGACGGACGCCGGCAGCAGCAGGAGGGCGGGCAGGAAGCGATGCATGGCTGTTCTCATGGATGATGGAATTCTGGTTATTTATCAGCTGAGGCGGGCGTATTGTCGACTGCCGCGCTCGGGTTTTCAAGTTCGGATAATCCCGTAGTCGCTCAGTCGTCTTCGGCTACATCCTTGCGCGGCACCGTCTCCGGGTCGGCGATGATGGCGCGGTAGATTTCGACCCGGTCGCCCGGCTTCAGCGCCGCGTCGAGCTTGACCAGCCGGCCGAAGACGCCGACCTTCTGGGTCGTCAGGTCGATGTGCGGAAACTGCTTGAGGATGCCCGAGCGCTCGATGCCGTCGGCGACGGTCGAGGCGTCGGGCACTTCGATGTTGAGCCAGATTTGCTGGCCCGGTTCGGAATAGGCAACGCCGATCTGCATGTTTTTCTCCCTGTGTTCCCTCAGGCCGCCGCCGGGGCGCCCTCGCCCGCTGCCGCGGCCTTGTCCGCCATCCGCTGTTCCATGACCCGCTTGCCGGCCAGCAGGAAGCCGAGGATCGCAAAACCACCCGGCGGCAGGATCATCAGCAAGGCGCCGCCGTAGCCCGGCAGTTTCATTTCAAGAAAGGCGAAGGACGGCCCGAGCAGGTTGGAGGCCTGCGCGAACAGCGTGCCGGAACCGAGGAATTCGCGGATCAGGCCGATGAAGGTCAGCGCCCCGGTGAAGCCCAGGCCCATGGCCAGGCCATCGACCGCCGAAGCGACGACGCCATTCTTGACGGCGAAGGCCTCGGCCCGGCCGAGGATGGCGCAATTGACCACGATCAGCGCGATGAACAGACCGAGCACCTTGTACAGATCGTGCATCCAGGCATTCATCGCCATGTCGACGACGGTGACCAGCGTCGCGATCAACACCACGAAGACCGGGATGCGCACCTGCGAGCTGACCGTGTGGCGGATCATCGAGACCAGGATATTGGAAACGACCAGCACCGCCGTCGTTGCCAGCCCCATGCCGAGGCCGTTGGTGCCGCTCGTCGTCACCGCCATGGTCGGGCACAGCGCCAGCATCTGCGAGAAGATCACGTTGTTTTCCCACAGGCCGTCCTTGGCCAGCTTGCCGTAGCTTTCACTCATGATTGGCCTCCGAGAATTTCCTTGCGATGTTCGGCGTAGAAGTCCATGCCGCCCTTGACCGCCTTGACCACGGCGCGCGGCGTGATGGTGGCGCCGGCGAACTGGTCGAAGATGCCGCCGTCCTTCTTGACCGCCCATTTATCCGGCGTCGGATCGGCCAGCGACTTGCCGCCGAAACTCTCGACCCACGGGTCCTTCTTGACCTCGATCTTGTCGCCCAGGCCCGGCGTCTCGCTGTGCTTCAACACGCGCACGCCGAGCGTCTTGCCCGCGCTGTCCACCGCCATCAGCACCTGGATGTCGCCGGCGTAGCCGCGCTGGGCGACCTTGAA
>CAIXSK010000466.1 GCA_903922075.1 uncultured beta proteobacterium
GCCCTGCCTGGGGACTATCGGGATGGAGCTGATGCCGCTGCTGCGCGAACTCGAAAAGAGCTTCCGTTTCGGCTTGCCGATCGATGAGATGAACAAGCGTCTGTGGGATCGGGCGCGGGCCGAGCGCATGGTGACCTGAGTGACCGGCACCCCCGGACCGAAGGCCGGCGCGATGCCGGCCTTTTTGTCGACTGCCCGCTGTGGCTGACAGCGGAATTGTTGGATACTGATCGCCAGTCCAAATAAAACGAACGTGATGACCAGCACAAACGGGGAAGGCGCAATGACAGGCAGGCAGGACGATTTGGAGGGCGCGCGCGTCCGTCTCTTTCATGCCAGCCTGGTCTGGCCGCTGCAGCTTGAACCCCTGGCCATCGACGGCAGCGAGGGGCGGCACTGGGAGATATTCGAGTCGCGTTCGGCCGAACACCCATGGCAAAGGCTCAATGACGAATTCACCGAGGACACCAGCCAGTTCAAGGAGCGCCACTACAGGGAGTTCGTTTCCTTCCTGCCCTATGTCCAGCGCTTCCTCTATGGCGAAGGGCGTTCGCCCCATGTGTCGCCGGACGATCCGCCGGGAAATTCGCCGGTGCATGTCTTCCGTCGTCACGATATTGCGAAGCTGCGGCTGACCCTGCGCAAGGGGCAGGTGCCGGTGGAACTGGACATCGTCCATCTCGACCTCTATTTCTTCCACGATCTCGACCTGGTGCAGTTGAATCTGGAAGTGCGCGCCGGCGACCTGTCGGTCGACACCGTGCGCGACATCCTTTTTCGTTTTGGCCGGGCCTATCCGTCGGGCTGGGAGGAGGGCGGCGAGGGGCTGCACAACGTCTATCTGGCCGAGTGGATCGGCGTGGACGGCAAGGTCGTCGCCCGCTCGGATGCAGAGCGGCGGGAGAAATATCTGAGCTATGTCTGCCGGCATCGCAGTCCCTGCATTTCCGAGCATTGGGCCTGTCTGTTGCGGCCGCTGGTGCTGACGCATTCCGACGAAGAAGGCGATTTGCGCTTCCGCTTGATCGAATACCAGCGCATGCCGGTGATGGCCTATCTGGCCGTCGACCGACCCCGCGAATTCAGCCGCGAGCAATGGATACGCCTCGGCCTGGCGACCATGCTGCATCCGGATGAAACGCTGCCGGTCAATGAGCCGATGGTCATCGAGTTCGAGAAGAATTTCTGCCACGACCGTTTCTGGACCGATACCGAGAGCGGGCCGAATACGCGCTTCATGTGCACCGGCAACGCTTTCACCGTCGTCGGCGATGCCGCGTTTTCGTTCTTTACCGACGGCGAGCGCGGTGTTTTGGCCCAGTTCCGCCATCAGTATTTCATCGTCTTCCTGATCGCCCACCTGCATCGCGCCGCCTTGCTGGTTTTTTCGGAAGTGCTGGTCGACGCGGTCAACGACCTCGACATCCGCAACGATGTTTCGGTCCGCCGCTTCAAGCGGCGCATCCGGGCCAACTTCGAGACCTTCCTGCGCTTCACGCACCGCTACTGGTTCCACGAACTCTCGGAGCGGCCGCATGTCCAGGCGATGTTCCGGCTATGCTCGAACCACCTGCGCAACGACGCGATGTACGACGATGTGCACGATGAAATCCGCGAGATGAGCCACTACCTGGACAGCGACTCGCAGCGCCGGCAATCCAATACGGTCGTCCGCCTGACCGTGATCACCATCCTCGGCCTGATCGCCACCGTGACCACCGGCTACTTCGGCATGAACATCATCGCTTTTGGCGAGGGGCCCATTCTGGAACGCGCGCTGCACGGCCTGCTGGCCACCTCGGTGTTCATCGGGCTGGTGTTGTTTGCCGTCGCCAAATCGAAGCGCCTGTCCGATTTCCTCGAAGCCCTGTCGGACGAAAGGCTGACGCTGCTCGGCAAGTTCCGGGTCCTGTGGGGCGTGGTTAGAAAAACCGAGCGCTGAGCCGGCGGCTTACCGGGAAATTTCAATTTTGGCCAGTTTTTGCCGCTGACCGTAGCATTCCGATTTCCCGGGCGGTTTCCGGCCCGATCAGGGTCTCGGCCAGGCTGAACGGGATTTCGGATGTCCGTTCGTCGATCGGCCTGCGGCCGCCCATGATCTCCGCCAGTTCCTGCGGCAGGCGCGGTTCGCGCTGCGGCTCGGCGTAACCCTGCGGATAGATCGGCTGCAGTGTGGCGAGATCGTATTTGTCGGTGGCGCCGAAGGTATGCAGCATTTCGTGGGCGATCACCACGCTGTTCTGGCGGCGCTGCTTGCGGCTGGCATAGGCGTGGATCAGGCCGATCTGGCCTTTTGAGAGGCCGGTCGAGTGCGGCACCTGGCCGGTCCGCTCTGGGTCGTGGAAGAGCACGAACAGGCGGACATGCGGCTTCGGCCCGGCGATGGCGTCATGCTGCGACGCCCACCAGCGCAGCTTCAGGCTCCACAGCATGGCATCGAACGCAGTGGCCCGGGGTGGTGCCAGTGGCGGCGGCTCGGCCAGCGGCGGGGCGACATTGATGGCGACCGGCTGCAACACTGCCAGCCCCTGCCGTTTCGTTTCGGCCTGCAGCCATTCGCCGATGTCCTCGAAATTGTCCTTGCCCAGGCTGCGCACGTAGCTGGCCGTATTCGGCGAATCGTCGGCGGCGACCGGGTAGATGGCGACGTGGATGGTGTGTTCCCAGGCGGTCAGCCGGGAATTCGAGCGCCAGGCGCCGAGGCCGACGGTGGCGAGGACGAGCAGCAGGATCAAGATACGGAATTTGCGGAACATGGGGGTGCAGGGGGGCAGGGTTAATCGGCCTGGCAACGGATGCCCACGACGGTGTTGACCTCGTGTCGCGGCCAGTCGGTTGACCGCCAGCGATAGATGCCGGGAGCGACCACGCTCAGCTCCCATTCGACTGTTTTGCCGCTCATGGTGACGCGCTGTTCGTTGTCGTAGCGGATGATCAGCGAGTTGGGCGTGGCTGAGAGAATCTGTGCCGAATAGCGGTCGGCAGCCTCGCGGTCGCCCAGTTTCTGCAGGCGGTCGAGGCGAATTTCGAGTCGTTGGCGAAGCGTGTCGAGCCGGAAGCGGAACTGGACCTTGCCTGGCGTGCAGGCGATTTCGTTGCTGGCATTCTCGGTCCACATGCCGGCCAGCTGTGCCGGATCGAACGGAAAGGCCGCCGGGTCCAGCGCCGCCCGGGCCAGGGGGCTGGCGACCAGCAGCGTTGCGGCCAGCAGCCGGGAGAACAATATGCGCATGATGGCGATCCGGGAGGGCTTGGGGGGCGCCGTCCGATGCAACCGGCCGGCGAGAGCGCGCATCATTGCATGCAAGGCGCATGGCAGCAACCGTCCGGCCGGCGAAAAAAACCCGGCCGGAGCCGGGTCTGCCTTGCTACGAGTGGCGGTCAGGCCACGGCGACCGGAATCTTGCCGATCTTGGCCTGCCATTCCTTCGGCCCGGTGTTGTGTACGCTGACGCCCGAGGAATCGACCGCGACGGTCACCGGCATGTTCTCGACATCGAACTCGTAGATGGCTTCCATGCCCAGATCGGCGAAGCCGACGACCTTGGCCGACTTGATCGCCTTGGCGACCAGGTAGGCGGCGCCGCCGACGGCCATCAGGTAGGCCGACTGGTTGTCCTTGATCGCCTCGATGGCGACCGGGCCGCGCTCGGATTTGCCGATCATCGAGATCAGGCCGGTCTGCTCGAGCATCATGCGGGTGAACTTGTCCATCCGGGTGCCGGTGGTCGGGCCGGCCGGGCCGACGACTTCATCGCGCACCGGATCGACCGGGCCAACGTAGTAAATCACGCGGTTGGTAAAGTCGACCGGCAGCTTCTCGCCCTTGGCCAGCATGTCGGAGATGCGCTTGTGGGCGGCGTCGCGGCCGGTCAGCATCTTGCCGTTGAGGAGCAGCTTCTGGCCGATCTTCCAGGAAGCGACTTCTTCCTTGGTCAGGGTGTTGAGATCGACGCGGGTGGCCGCCTTGAGATCCGGCGTCCAGGTCACAGCCGGCCAGTCTTCGAGCTTCGGCACTTCAAGCTTGGCCGGGCCGGAGCCGTCGAGGTGGAAATGGCAGTGACGGGTCGCGGCGCAGTTCGGGACCAGGGCGACCGGCAGGTTGGCGGCGTGGCAGGGGTAGTCGAGCACCTTGACGTCGAGCACGGTGGTCAGGCCGCCCAGACCCTGGGCGCCGACGCCCAGCGCATTGATCTTTTCCATCAGTTCGAGGCGCAGTTCCTCGGCGCGGGTGAGTTTGGCGCCCGTTTTTGCGTACTCAGCCGCCTTGGCCTTCAGTTCATGGATGTCCACCGGCGCCATGATCGATTCCTTGGCCAGCAGCATGGCCTTATCCGGCGTGCCGCCGATGCCGATGCCGATGATGCCGGGTGGGCACCAGCCGGCGCCCATTTCCGGGATCTTGTGCAGCA
>CAIXSK010000467.1 GCA_903922075.1 uncultured beta proteobacterium
AATTGCCGTACGACCTTATCGTTGTATGTGGTTTGCGTTCCAGACATGAACCCACCTCTCGTTAATAAAAAACGGAATGCCAACCCCCCTTTGACCCGAGGAGGCACGTAGAAAGCGATGGTATTCTAGATTAAGGGAGGCGTTTTGACCTAGATCAACCTACCGATTATCTAAGCCAGATTAGTCCGAAATGGGTATCTACCCTGTCAACTGCCGGGCGCGTAGACAAAAAAAGGGTGCGTCGTAACGCACCCCAACCCCAACAGAGAATTACTGCAAAGTTCGCACTTCACATAGCGATCATATTGCCTACAGGCAACGATCCACGCGTTGACGCAAGTCAAACTTTCTCTGATTTATTGGCGTCGCCATTGACCGCCGGCGGCTTTGGCTGATCGTCGTCCATCAGGATACGAAACCCCGGGCCTTCCAGATCATCGAATTGCCCGCTACGGACCGACCACCAGAAAGCGATGGCGATACCGAACACCAGAATGACCGAAACGGGAATCAGCAGGTAGACGCTTTCCATCAATCCTTCTCCACGCGCTGGATACGCAGCGAATTAAGCACAACCAGCAAGGAGCTGGCCGACATGCCGATGCCGGCAATCCACGGCGTTACGTAACCGGCGATTGCCAGCGGCAGCGCCACGAAATTGTACGCGAAGGACCACCAGAGATTTTGACGAATTACCCGGAGCGTTCTTCGGGCCCGCCGCAAACCATGGCGGAGATGATCCAGGTTTTCCGAAAGCAGGACAAAATCGGACTGGGTGCGTGCCAACTGAGCGCCGCCCCCCATGGCCACCGAGACTTGGGCCTGGGCCAGCACCGGCGCATCGTTAACGCCATCGCCCACCATCGCGACGATCCCGCCCGCCGCCTGCAAGACCGTGACGCAGTCGTGCTTACCCTGCGGCGTTGCACCAGCCCGGACGTCATCGATTTCCAGAACACCGGCCACCCGACGGGCCACGTTTTCGGCATCACCAGTAAGCAACACGACATGCTTGCCGGCAGCACGCAGTTCAGCGATCAAGGCGGCCGACTCCGGACGGATCTCGTCGCCAATCCTAAAAAGCGCCAGACAATGCTGCGCGTCGCCCAGCGTGACGACCGTATCGCCACTTTCCAGCCAAGCCATCGCCTCATTCGGCAAAGTCGCCGATCCCAAACCTAGCGCATAGCCGGGACGCCCGATCCGGCAGCGTCTGCCTGCGACGACCGCTTCAATGCCCTGCCCGGGTTCGCTCAGCACGTCGGATATCTCCGGCAGTTGCCCCCCTGCCGCGCGCCGCAAGGCATTGGCCACCGGGTGCTCCGAGGCGTGCTCCAGCGCGACGGCCATGGCCAGGCACTCCTCCCGGCTGAGATTCGCTGTCGGCAGGACGTCGACGAGGCGCATACGCCCAGTCGTCAAGGTTCCGGTTTTATCGAAGACGAAGTGGGTCGCCCTGGCCAGAGTTTCAATGGCATGCCCGCGCGTCACCAGCAGACCGTCCTTGGCCAACGCGCCGGCCGACACCGTCAACGCGATCGGGGTGGCCAGAGAAAGCGCGCAGGGGCAAGTCACCACCAGTACCGAGACGGTGATCCACAGCACTTTCGACGGATCGACGAAATACCAGCCGACGGCAACCAGCACGGCCACGGCAAGCAGCGCCGCGACAAAGTAGCTGGCGATGCGATCGGCCAGTTCGACGATCTTCGGCTTTTCGGCCGCAGCGCGCTCCATCAACTGAATGATGGCCGACAGGCGTGTGCCTTCGCCCACCTGTTCGATCTGCACGACCAGCGGACTTTCCGCGTTGATAGCACCGCCCGTCACCGCATCGCCGGTTTTTTTCGAAACCGGCTTGCTCTCGCCGGTCAGCAACGATTCATCGGCGCAACTGACGCCTTCGACGATCCGCCCATCGGCCGGCACGATATCGCCAGCGCGGACCAGCACATAGTCACCCAGACGCAGATCGGCCACGACACATTGCTCAATGCTACGGTCGGCCGGAAATTTTGGCATTTTTTGCGCAAAGGCCGGCAGCAACTTGGCCAGCGCCTCAGTCACGCTCAGCGCCTTCTGGCGCGCGGTCATTTCCAGGTAGCGCCCGCCGAGCAGGAAGAAGACAAACATCGTCACCGAGTCGAAATACACCTCGCCGGCCTGCACCAGCGTCGCCCAGCAACTGGCGACGAATGCCGCACCGACGCCCAGCGCCACCGGCACATCCATGCCGACCCGGCGCAACTTGATATCGCGCCAGGCATTGCGGAAAAACGGAGCCGACGAATAGAAAATGACCGGCATGGTCAGCAGCAGGCTGGCCCAGCGCATCAGACTTTCGATATCGGGCGCCATGTCGCCATCGGCAATATAGACCGGGTAGGCGTACATCATCACCTGCATCATGCCGAAGCCTGCCACCCACAGGCGCCACAGCGCATCGCGGCGCTCCTTGCGGGAAATTTCCTCGTTCTTGGCAGCATCGTAGGGATAGGCGCGATAGCCGATCGCCGCGATCGCGCCAAGGATGTCCGACAGCTTGACCCGCGCATCGTCCCAGCGCACCCGCGCCCGACGGGTCGCGTAATTGATATCGACCGCCGTCACCCCGGGCAGACGGCCGACATGCTGCTCGTTCAACCAGATGCAGGCGGCGCAGGTAATCCCCTCGAGCAACAGGGAAGCCTCCCGCTCGTTTGCACCAAGCTCCTTGACGAAACTCTTCTGAAATTCAGCATGATCGAACAGCGCCAACTGATCGAGAATTGCCGGCATCGCCTCGCGCGGAGATTCGGGCAGGGCATCGCGGCTGCGATAGTAATCACCCAGCCCATTTTCGACGATAGACTGCGCCACCGCCTGGCAGCCGAAGCAACACATCGCGCGCGGCTCGCCGGCCACCGTCACCGACAACTCAACATCGTCGGGAACAGGCAGGCCGCAGTGATAACAGGAATCGTGGGGCATACAAATAAAAAGGTACCGAGGCACCTTTTCGATCAACAGTGGAGGCGAAGTATAGTTGATTTCCCCCCTCCGCCCCTGAGCGCCATCCCCTTTGACACCAGATCGGCAATGCAACGTTCCAGGAAGCCCATTGACCTCCACAGGAATCAAGCCGATATTATGAAAATCGGGACCGAACAACCAAGCCTATCAGACATGCCAGACACCCTGTTGCGCGACCATCAAGAGCCGACGGTGCTGGTAGTCGACCCATCGCCGGAAAATCGCACGCTCATCTGCGAGTGCCTGAGTCAACTGCCCAATATCCGCACCATTGCAACCGGTGACAGCGAACAGGCAATGCGGATATTCCGCGAATCGCGGCCAAGCCTGGTGTTGCTCGACACCACATTGGCCGGTACGAACGGCATAGCGCTCACGCGAAAAATTCGTGACTGGGAACAAGGCAACAATGAATCCGGGGTTTCACCTTGGACACCGATCGTATTTCTCTCGTCGGTAACTGACGAACACCTCCTGGCCGAAGGCATACTCGCTGGCGGTGACGACTTCCTGTGCAAACCGGTATCAGAAGTTGTGCTGCTCGCCAAGGCACGAGCCATGCTGCGTATTTCCACGCGACAACAGGAAATCTGCAAGGTACACCGGCAACTCAAGGACATCGCCATCCTCGACAGCCTGACCGGCATTCCCAATCGTCGCCACTTCGACGACACCCTGGCAGCCGAATGGAAGCGCTGCATCCGGACCGAAAGCCCCCTCAGCATCGTGATCAGCGACGTCGATTTCTTCAAGCAATTCAATGACATTTATGGCCACCAGGCCGGCGATGTCTGCCTGAAAGCCGTTGCCAGTTCACTCAGCGAATCCCTGTTCCGGGTCGAAGACACCGTTGCCCGTTACGGCGGCGAGGAATTCGTTGCCATCTTGCCCGGCACCGATGCCTGCGGCGCCTACGCGGTGGCTGAACGCATGCGCCAGTCGGCGCGAGACCTCCACATTCCACACCAGCTAGGTATCGACGGTCGCGTTTCCTGCAGCTTCGGCGTTGCCAGCACGCGGCCAAGCGTCGACAAGGCACCACTACAGTTGCTACGCACTGCAGATGCCGGCCTCTATGCCGCCAAACGGGCAGGCCGCAACCGTGTCGCACTCAAATCGGAATAAATGAAGCAAAAAAATTGGCCCGTTCAGAGGAATGGGCCAATTTTCTGAATCTACTGGTGCCGTTGAAGTGAATCGAACACTCGACCTACTGATTACGAATCAGTTGCTCTACCAACTGAGCTACAACGGCACGCTTGTCGAAAGTCGGCATTACCGGCTTTCGCTGCTCCAGGAGAAGCAGAGCGTAGAATTATAGCTTTTTCGTTCCTTCTCAGGCAACGCCAAGACCCAATGAATCTGCTGCGCGCGCTGACCACGGTTAGCGGAATGACCCTTCTGTCAAGAATTCTCGGCTTTGTTCGCGATTTCGTGATTGCCCGCGCCTTTGGCGCCGGACTGGCCACCGATGCCTTCTTCGTCGCCTTCAAGCTGCCTAACCTGCTGCGCCGCTTGTTCGCCGAGGGAGCCTTTTCGCAGGCTTTCGTTCCTATCCTTGGCGAATACAAGAATAAACGTAGCGAAGAAGATACGCGGACACTGGTAGACCATGTCGCCAGTCTGCTCTCGATGGTCCTGTTTGCCATCACGGCGATCGGCATTGCGGCGGCACCGGTACTCGTCTGGATTGCCGCCCCCGGTTTCGCCGCCGATGCGGGCAAGTTCGAACTAACGGTGACGCTGACGCGGATCACCTTCCCGTACATCCTTTTCATGTCCCTGGTCGCGCTGGCCGGCGGTTTGCTCAATAGCTGGAGCCGTTTTGCCCTGCCGGCCTTCACGCCTGTCCTTCTTAACCTGTCCTTCATCGGCATGGCCCTGTTCGCCGCGCCCTATTTCGACCCACCGGCATTGGCCCTGGGCTGGGCGGTATTCTTGGGCGGCGTCCTGCAACTCGCCATCCAGATTCCCGCACTCCGGAAGATATCGATGCTGCCTCGACTATCACTGGACTGGCGTGCCGCCTGGGCCGATCCCGGTGTCCGGCGCATCCTGACCCTGATGGGACCAGCCGTGATCGGCGTCTCGGTATCGCAGATCAGCCTGCTGATCAACACGATATTCGCCACTTTTCTCAAGACCGGCAGCGTTTCCTGGCTTTATTACGCCGACCGCCTGATGGAATTTCCTTCCGGACTGCTTGGCGCTGCATTGGGTACGATCCTGCTCCCCTCGCTGTCGCGTTACCATGCCAGCGACAATCAGCTCGAGTACTCCCGGCTGCTCGACTGGGGACTGCGCCTGACGCTGCTCCTTGCGGCACCCGCAGCTCTGGCCCTGGCCATCCTGGCCGTACCGCTGATCGCCACACTGTTTTTTCATGGCGCCTTTTCGGCCGACGACGTCTTCCGCACCCGCGAGGCCCTGGTCGCCTATACCGTCGGGCTCACCGGCATGATCCTGGTCAAGGTCCTGGCCCCCGGCTTCTACGCCCGCCAGAATGTCCGGACACCGGTACGCATTGCGCTGATTTCCCTGGCAGCCACGCAAGCCATGAACCTCGCGTTCATCGGCTGGATCGGCCACGCCGGCTTGGCGCTGTCGATCGGTCTGGCCGCTTGTCTGAATGCCGTACTGCTCTATCGTGGGCTACGCCGGTTGAATATCTACGCCCCTCTGGCTGGCTGGGGCATGTTTGTTGCGAAACTCCTCGTCGCGCTGATCCTCATGGGCAGCCTGCTGTGGTTCTGCATGGGGACGGAAAGCAACTGGCTGCAGAAGCACTTCATAGACCGAGCCGTTCATCTTGCCTGGCTCGTTCCACTTGGCGCCACAAGCTATTTCGCTACACTATGGATGCTTGGCTTCCGGCTCAACGACTTCAAACGCCGGGCTGCGACATAATCAGGAGACCCAATGATGAAACTGACCAGCGCGTGCTTTATCGACGGACAGAAAATCCCCGGCGCTTTTTCCTTCTGCATTCCCGATCCGGCCCACCATGTCTGCCTGGGCCAGAACAAAAACCCGCAGCTTGCCTGGAACGATGCACCAGCCGCGACAAAATCCTTCGCCCTGATCTGTCACGATCCGGATGTTCCCAGCCGGGGCGACGATGTCAATCAGGAAGGGCGCAGCATTCCGGCCTCGCTGCCGCGGGTGGATTTCTTTCACTGGGTTCTGATCGACCTGCCTGCCACGGTCACTACGCTGCAAGAAGGCGAATTCAGCGCTGATGTTACGCCGCGCGGCAAACCCGGTCCGCAAGCCGCCTTCGGCAGCCGACAGGGTATCAACAACTATACCGACTGGTTTGCCGGCGACCACGACATGAGCGGCGACTACTACGGCTACGATGGCCCCTGCCCGCCATGGAACGACGAAATCATCCATCGCTACGTCTTTACCGTATATGCCCTCGATATCGAGAAACTGCCGCTTGACGGCCGCTTTGGCGGATCCGAGGTCCGTGCGGCCATCCAGGGACACATCCTGGCCGAGGCCAGCCTGACCGGCACTTATACGCTAAACGCCAAACTGCTGGCTTAATCGTCCTCCAACAACCACAAAGGCCATGCCTGGCGGCATGGCCTTTGTCTTTGCGGGATTGCCCGGTTCTCAGCGCCCCCCGGTCACCTTGCACCCCCCCACCGTATTGCCTGCACAAGGCACTGAACTTTCCCGGTTGATCAGCCACTTGCCGCCAACCCGGATCATCTCCAGCGTCTTCTGCGTCGTGTCGCTGTAGGCCTTCGACTGATACACCTGGCGGAATTCGGCAAAGGCCCGATCAGGGCCATCCATCCGGATCTTCAGGTCGTGAATGTCAACACTGATCGCCTCGCGCGGCGAGATGCGGCTGCGCCGCAATTGCGCCCAGTCTTCGCGATTCAGGCCACCATCCGGGGTGAAGGTCGGGGCGTAGAAACCGGTGTAGGCGCCGTAGTCGCGGGCCGACCAGGCGGCCGCCCAGGATTTGATCCGGTTCTCGAGCTCGACGTCCGGCCCGACCGCAACCGGTGTCGGGGTGGGGGTCGGGGCCGGCATGGGCTGGGCCTTGACGGCGTTGAGGGCGGCAGCCTTGGCGTTGAGCGCGTCGCGGTCGGGCTGACCGAGGGCGATCGGGTCGTTCGGGCAGAGCTGGGCCGGGTCGACCTCGGCGAGGTCTTTTGGCGCCGGGGTGTCGGCGTCGAGGCGCTGAAGGCCGAGGACTTCGAGCAAGGTCCCCATACCGGCGTAGGTGCGCAGGTAGGCGAGGCTGAGATCGGTGTCAGCGTTGACGTTGGAGCGTCGGGCGGCGAGTAGTTCGTTTTCAGTGTCGAGCAGGTCGAGCAGAGTGCGCTGGCCGACGTTGAATTGGTCACGGTAGGCGTTGCGGGTCTTTTCGAGGAGAGCGACTTGTTTGGCGTGGAAGACGCTTTGTTCTTTCAAGCGCAGGACGTCGTTGTAGGCAATCAGCAGGGTCTGCCGGGTATCGCGGCAGGCTTTTTCGCGAAGGTCGAAGGCGAGGTTCTTTTTCTCGATGGTCTGCTTTTCACGCGCACGGTCGCTGCCACCGTTAAAGAGGTTCCAGCTGACGACGAGTTCGGCGACGTTGTAGTCGCGGTTGCCGGCGGCGCCGAGGTAGTTGTCGGTCTGGTCGGTGCGGGCGCGGAAGTCGAGACGGGGGGAGTAGGCAGCGCGCCGGGCGTGGATTTCGTATTGGGCGGCTTCGATGTTTTCGGTGGCGGCAAGAAGCGCCGGGTTCTTTTGGTGCAGGGTGTCGAGGGCAGCTTTGGCCTGGCCGGGGAAGGCGGAACCGACCTGGGCGGGGGGGGCGATGGGGTCAACCGGCTGGCTGCCGACGAGGCGTTGGTAGCGGGCGCTGACGTCGTGGAGGTTGGCGTTTTCGGTGATCAGGTTGATTTCGGCCAGGGCGAGGCGACTGCCGGCCTGCTCGAAGTCGACGCGACGACCGACGCCGCTTTGGGTGCGGCGTTCGATCTGGTCGTAGGTGGCTTTATGCTGGACGTAGTTGTCTTTGGCGAGGTCGACGAGGTAGCGGTAGCGCAGGACGTCGAGGGCCGCGCGGCTGGCTTCGAGGGCGACGGTTTCGGAAGCGTCGAGGAGTTCGTAGTAGCGGACGAGCTTGGCTTTGTCGAGGCGGCGAACTTCGTTTCTCGTCGCGAAGCCGTCGAAGATCATCTGGTTGAGGCTGAGCAGGACGCTGCTGCGGGTGTAGTCGTTGCGCGTGCTGACCGGGGGTTGCTTGAGGCTTTCGCGGCCCGACCCGGCAGTCAGATCAACGCGCGGGTAGTAGCCGCCGCGGGCGACGCCGATTTCTTCATCCGCCGCCCGGTAGGCGTGCCATTTAGCGGTGACTTCCGGGCTGTTCAGGACGGCGCGCTGAGCGACTTCTTTCAGGGTGGCGGGGGCGGCACCTTGAGCCTGTGCCAGCACAGGAAGGACCGCAAACAGCAGCAAAGGAAGTCTTTTCATTCTCATGAGGGATAATCCACAAAATTTTTGGCGGATTGTAGCCGCTGCGTCATGCCACCGTTGTGTAATATCCCACGTTTGCCACACGATAACGCGCCTCTTGCGTAACCAAGCCTCCCTGCTTCGTTTGCTGACTATTACGGCCACGCTGGGCATGCTGTGCGTCAACGGATTGCCGCACGCGCTGGGCTGGGATTTCGAGCGCCTGCAACAACTGATCACAAGTCGCTTCGGCGCCAGCCAGGTGCCGCTGCTGCTCGACTGGCAGCGCATGCTCGGCGAAGGCCGCAGCGGCACGGAGATGGACAGGCTGCGCCGGGTCAACGATTTCTTCAATCGCCGCATTGCCTTTGACGACGACATGTCGGTCTGGGGCCAGAGCGACTACTGGGCGACGCCGGCCGAGTTGATTGGCCAGGGGCGCGGCGATTGCGAGGATTTCTCCATCGCCAAATACTATTCGCTGATCGAGCTCGGCGTTTCGGTCAGCAAGCTACGCCTGGTTTACGTCAAGGCCGTGCAGACCGGGCCTGGAGGCAGCTTCCAGCAAGCCCACATGGTGCTGGCCTATTACGCCACGCCGAATGCAGACCCCTTGGTCCTCGACAACCTGAATTCCCAAATCCTGTCCGCTTCCCGGCGCAGCGATCTGGCACCGATTTTCAGTTTTAATAGCGCGGGCCTTTGGCAAGGCACCGGCAACCAGTCCAGCAAGAGCAATCTCTCGCGCTGGCAGGATTTGCTGGCCCGAGCACGCACCGAAGGCTTTCAGTGAGGTAATCGACATGTCCTTATTCCGACAACTCTGGCTCGCGGTGATTGCGAGCACCGTGATCGCCTTTGCCGGCAGCTTCGTCGCCAGCATGCTGACGGCCCGCCACTATCTGGAATCACAGCTGGCGATCAAGAACAACGACAATGCCTCGTCGCTGGCCCTTTCGATGTCGCAACTGGACAAGGACCCAGTCACCGTCGAATTGCAGGTCGCCGCGGTCTTCGACAGCGGACAGTACGCGGCCGTCCGCTTGGTCGACCCGAACGGCAAGACAATGACCGAGAAGACCAGCCCAGCCATCACCGGCAATGTGCCCGAATGGTTCGTTCGTCTCTTTCCCATCGAGTCGCAGCCCGGCCACGCCCAGGTTTCGGCCGGCTGGAACCAGTTCGGCACCATCGAACTGGTCAGCCACAGCCATTTCGCCTACCAGGAGCTATGGCGCGGCGCGCTCAGGCTGCTCGCCTGGTTTGCCCTCGGGGGCGGCATCATGGGGCTGCTCGGCATGCAACTGCTGCGCCGGATCAAGCGGCCGCTCGATGCCGTGGTTGGGCAAGCCCAGGCGATCAGCGAACGCCGTTTCATCGGCATCCCTGTGCCCTCGACACCCGAACTCAAAAGCCTGGCCAGTGCCATGAATGCGATGGTCGACCGGCTCAAGGCGATGTTTGCCGAGGAAGCGGCGCGGCTTGAGCAGGTCCGCCGCGAAGCCAACCTCGACAGCCTGACCGGCCTTTCCAACCGCAGCTTTTTCATAAACCAGCTGGCCGCTGCGCTCAGCGACGACGATGCGATTCCTTCCGGAAGCCTGATCATGCTCCGCCTGGCCGACCTGGCCGGGATCAACCGTCGCGCCGGTCGCGAAACCGCCGACGAACTGCTGCGCAGGGTCGGCGTGGCACTGAACGAACAGGCGAAGGGCAGACTGAACGCGGTTGCTGCCCGATTGAACGGCGCCGACTTCGCCCTGCTCCTGCCCGGCGTCCGCGATCCCGCAGCGCAGGCCGAAAAGCTGCTGCATGCGCTGAACGATCTGGCCGCTGCCGGCCTGATCGATGGCGACCGCATCGGCCATCTGGCCAGCGGCAGCTATCTGCACGGCCACTCTGTCCCCAACCTGCTGTCACGCCTCGATGCGGCCCTGGCGGCGGCCGAAAGCCAGAGCGGGCTGGCCTGGTGCCGGGCCGAGAGCCACGACGACCAGCGCGCCACCTCCAACGCCGACTGGAAAAAGCTGCTCGATGGCGCCATCCAGACCCAGCGCCTGCGCCTGATCGACTTTCCAGTGGCCGGCAATGCCGGGCAGCTGCTTCATCTCGAATGTCCGCTCCGCCTGCAGGCTGCCGAAGACGGCGAATGGCTGGCCGCCGGCAGCTTCATGCCGATGGCCTCGCGGCTGTCGATGACCACCGAACTCGACCTGACCGCCGCCCGCCTGGCGCTGGAACGCATTGCCGCCGGCGCTCCCGCGGTGGCGGTCAATCTTTCCGGCGAATCGATCCTCGACGCCGCCTTCCGCGCCCGCCTCTACGCCCAGATCGCCAGCCGCAAGGAGCTGGCGCCCCGTCTCTGGCTGGAAGTATCGGAAATCGGCGCCTTCCAGCACTTCGATGCGTTCCATGCCTTCTGCGACGCCCTGCGGCCGCTCGGCTGCCGCCTGGGTATCGAGCACTTCGGCCGGCAGTTCAGCGAAATAGGCCGTCTGCATGGCATCGGCCTCGACTACCTGAAGGTCGACGGCAGCTTCATCCGCGCCATCGACACCCAGACAGGCAACCAGGCCTTTCTCAAGGGCCTGTGCAGCATCGCCCACAATATCGGCCTCACCGTCATCGCCGAAGGTGTGCAGACGCCGGCAGAACTCGCCATCCTGCCCGAACTCGGCTTCGACGGCGCGACCGGCCCCGCCATCCCGAGGAACTGAACACCATGGCCACCGAAATCGAACTCAAGCTGCAATTGAGCCCGAAGGCAGCGCGCAATCTCTGCAGTCATCCGCTGCTTGAAGGCATCCCATCACAAAAGCAGCATCTGCTGAACACCTACTTCGACACCCCGACGCTGGAGTTGCACGCCCGCCGGGTCGCCGTCCGCTTCCGCAAGAAGGGCTGGCAGTGGCTGTGCACCGTCAAGTCGGCCGAACCGGCGAGCGGCGGCCTGGCCATGCGCAGCGAGTGGGAAACTCCTGCCACGCCCGGCACTTTCGACTTCAGCCATGTCGATGCCGACGACTTCCGCGAGTTTCTTGAACAGCGGAGCGAGCGCTTCGAGCCCATCTTCACCACCGATTTCCACCGCCAGATCTGGCAGGTGCCATTCGGCGAATCGCAGATCGAACTGGCCATCGACCGCGGCCAGATTGAAAGCCGCGGACGGCGCACACCGATCGGTGAAATCGAACTCGAATTACTCTCCGGCAAGGTTGACGACATTTTTGGCCTGACCCGCCGACTGCAGGACGACATCGACCTGCACCCGGCCATCGCCAGCAAGGCCGAGCGTGGCTACAAGCTCTTTCTCGACGAACCGCTCCGCCCCTTCAAGGCCAGACTGGTGGCCATCGACGCCAGCCAGACGCCGGTCAAGGCATTTCGCAGCATCGCGCTGGGCTGCCTCGAACAGTTCCAGCGCAACGAACCAGGGCTGCTGGCTGGCGGCGAACCTGAATTCATCCACCAGGCTCGCGTCGCTCTGCGTCGCCTGCGTTCGGCGATCAAGCTGTTCGCCCCCGTACTGCCCCCCGAATTCGTCGCCGCCTATGGCCAGACCTGGCAAACGCTGGCCGGCTCGCTAGGCGATGCGCGCAACTGGGATGTTTTCCTGGAAGAAACCCTGCCGCCGATAGCCGCCGCCTTCCTGGACAACAAGGACGTCAAGCGCCTACGCAAGGCCGCGCAAAACCGCGCCAAAAGCGCCCGAAAATCAGTGATCGGCCTCCTCGCTGTCAGCGAATACCCGCGCCTGCTGCTTGAATTCACGGCCGCCATCTACACGCTGGGCGATACGCTGCCGATGCCGCTGACCGAGTTCGCCCGTCAGCAGATCGCCAGCCATGCCAAAAAAGCGCGGAAACTGGCCACCCGGCATGGCGAACTTTGCCCGGCCGAGCGCCACAAGATGCGCATCGCCTTCAAGAAACTGCGCTACACACTGGAGTTTTTTACCCCCCTGCTGCCGGCCAGGCACCTCAAACCCTATCTGGCTGCACTAGCCCAACTCCAGGACGAACTCGGCCTGATCAATGACCATGTCACGGCCGAAACGCTGAT
>CAIXSK010000468.1 GCA_903922075.1 uncultured beta proteobacterium
CCAAGGGGGCCTCTGGTCCCACCAACGTCAAGTCGATCTGGTTGTCCGTGGCCCATTGGCGCAACTGAGTCCCATCTGACAGCGGGACATTGATCAAGTGGGGATCTCTGGCCGTACCCCCATTTCCGGGCGCCACATAGACCTGCTGAATTCGATTCGATTGGGTCAATTTCCAGGCCATGGCATGCTCTCGACCGCCATTGCCCACTACCAAAACTTTCATCAAACGTCCTTAATCTTCGAATTCTGCGTTGTGAAAAACGTTTTGGACATCGTCCAAGTCTTCCAGCACATCCAGCAATTTTTGCATTTTGGCAGCATCTTCCCCGCTCAAAGTCACAGGATTTTCAGGACGCATGGTCACTTCGGCCATTTCAGCCACCCACCCAGCCGCCTCCAACGCATTTTTCACGGCCTCAAAGTCCCCATAGGCCGTCAGCACCTCGATCGCGCCCTCTGGGTCCGTGATGACATCTTCGGCCCCGGCTTCCAAAGCGATCTCCATCACTTGTTCTTCGGGTGTGCCCGGGGCAAAAATCAACTGCCCACAGTGCTTGAACTGAAATGCCACAGAGCCTTCGGTGCCCAAATTGCCCCCGTGCTTGCTCAAGGCATGGCGCACTTCAGCCACCGTGCGTACCTTGTTGTCGGTCAGGCAATCGACCATGATCGCCGCCCCGCCGAGGCCGTAACCTTCGTAGCGAATTTCAACGTAATCAACACCTTCCAACTCGCCGGTGCCCTTCTTGATGGCGGTATCGATCTTGTCCTTGGGCATATTGACACCCTTGGCCTTGTCGACCGCGACGCGCAGGCGCGGGTTGAAGTTGATGTCGCCGCCGCCCATCTTGGACGCAACGGTGATTTCCTTGGCAATCTTGGAGAAGGCGGCACCGCGCTTCTCGTCCTGGCGACCTTTACGGTGCTGGATATTGGCCCACTTGGAATGACCAGCCATGCTGTTTCCCTGAATGCAAATAACGAAGAAGGCGTGATTTTACCCGGCAAACAGTTCCTGCAAGGTATCGAGTGTGGTTTGGAGAACGCTGTCCTCGACAGCACCCAGTCGCTTGACCAGTCGCGACTTGTCGACGACCCGTATTTGATCCAGCAACAACAGTCCCGCCTTGCCGGAAAAATCGATGGGAATCCGGAAAGGCGCCGGAAAACCCTTGCTGGTCATCGGCACGATCAGCGCAGTACGCAGGAAATCATGAATTTCCGGCGGCGACACCACCAGACAGGGCCGGGTCTTCTTGATCTCTGCTCCTTGGGTAGGGTCCAGGCAAGCCAGCCAGACTTCGCCGCGACGGACCGGAATCTTCACCACACCCATTCCCCGTCGTCTTCATCCTCGAAGAAGTCAGGCCAGACTTCCTCATCCTTCCCCTGTGCAGCAATATTGGCGGCTGCCTCAGCCCAGCCGGCACGCGGCGCCTTCACCGCCTCGATCACCAGCTTGCCGGCCTCTTGCCGAAGCTCCACTTCATCACCGATCTCCGCAGCCGCCAGCAAAGTTGCCGGAATGATGATGCCGCGGGAATTGCCAATTTTTCTTAAAGAGGTGCGCATGGAAATGCTCCAATCAAACCAAAACTACGTTAAAACAATGTTATAACATCTCATGGCTTGGTGGCAAGCATGGCTCCGCCCGGAGGCTTCTCGTCGGGCCGGCGTAGTCCTCAACTTACGCTATTTAACAAAGCCCAACGCCGCCATTGCTAGAATGACGGGATACTTTTCCCGCTGGAGCCTGCCGCCATGACCGAACCCCTCTACCTCGCCAAATCCGAAGACGGCTATCCCGCCCTGCTACCGCAGATGGCCAATCGCCACGGCCTGATCACCGGCGCCACCGGCACCGGCAAGACGGTCACCCTGCAGTCGATGGCCGAACGCCTGTCCTTTGCCGGCGTTCCCGTCTTCATGGCCGACGTCAAGGGCGACCTGTCGGGCATGGGCGCCGCCGGCAGTCCCTCGGAAAAACTGTTGAAGCGCATCGCCGATCTCGGCCTCGACGGTTTCACCCCCTACGCCAACCCGGTCGCCTTCTGGGACGTCTTCGGCCAGGGTGGCGTGCCGGTGCGCGCCACCGTCTCCGACATGGGCCCGCTGCTGCTCGCCCGCCTGCTCAACCTCAACGACACCCAGGCCGGCGTCCTGCAACTGGTCTTCAAGATCGCCGACGACCAGGGCCTGCTGCTGCTCGACCTCAAGGACCTGCGCGCCATGGTCCAGCACGTCGGCGACAACGCCAAGGAATTCACCACCGAATACGGCAACGTCGCCGCCGCCTCCATCGGCGCCATCCAGCGCGGTCTCTTGACGCTCGAAGAGCAGGGCGGCGACCTCTTCTTCGGCGAGCCGATGCTGAACATCGCCGACCTGATGAAAGTCGACGAGAACGGCCGCGGCGTCATCAACGTCTTCGCCGCCGAAAAGCTGATCCACGCGCCGGCGCTCTATTCCACCTTCCTGCTCTGGATGCTGTCCGAGTTGTTCGAGCAGCTGCCCGAAGCCGGCGACCTCGACAAACCCAAGCTGGTCTTCTTCTTCGACGAAGCCCACCTGCTCTTTTCCGACGCCCCGCAGGCGCTGACCGACAAGGTCGAACAGGTCGTCCGCCTGATCCGCTCCAAGGGCGTCGGCGTCTATTTCGTCACCCAGAACCCGTTGGATGTGCCGGAAAAAATCCTCGGCCAGCTCGGCAACCGCGTCCAGCACGCCCTGCGCGCCTTCACCCCGCGCGACCAGAAAGCCGTCCAGGCAGCCGCCGAGACCATGCGCGCCAACCCCAAGTTCGACGCCGCCACGGCGATCACCGAACTCGGTGTCGGCGAAGCGCTGGTCTCCTTCCTCGACGAAAAGGGCCGCCCGACCATCGTCGAACGCGGCTTCATCTTCCCGCCCGCCTCCCGCCTCGGCCCGCTGACGCCTGAGGAACGCCAGGCCATCCTGCAGGCCAGCCCGATGCTCGCCGCCTACGGCCAGACCATCGACCGCGAATCGGCCTACGAACTGCTGCGCGGCAAGCCCGCCACCGCACCAGCCGCCCCCGGCGCCATCCCCGCCCCGCCGGCAGGCGGCAACC
The DNA here is from genome assembly GCA_903922075.1 of uncultured beta proteobacterium. Lineage (GTDB taxonomy): Bacteria > Pseudomonadota > Gammaproteobacteria > Burkholderiales > Rhodocyclaceae > Azonexus. The sequence continues at coordinate 3,092 of CAIXSK010000468.1, forward strand.
TCAACGACAGCGACTGGGGCAACACTGCCAACCAGCAACCGCAACCGCGCTACGAATCCGCCCGCCAGCCCGCTCCAGCCCCCCAGGAAGAATCCGGCGGCGGCCTGCTCGGCGGCCTCGGCAGCATCCTGATGGGCAGCACCGGCCCGCGCGGCGGCAAGCGCGAAGGCGTACTGGAGAGCGCCGCCAAAAGCGCCGCCCGCGGCGTCGCCGGCACGGTAGGCCGGGAAATCGGCAAGCAGATTTTGCGCGGGGTGCTGGGGTCGATTTTGGGTGGGCGGCGCTGATTGGTGGTCTGACTCGAATTACAGATAATTCGTTATGGGTCTTTAACCATGTCCAAACGCAAACGCCCGTTGCCAACGTATCTTGAAGGACAAGTACAACCTTTAGTTTACGAGCGCTGGCTTACCCGAAAAGCAGCAGCGCATCTAAAGCGAGACAGGAAGCGCGGTTACGAAAACATCACTGCCGCAGCCTATCGAGATGAGATACACGAAGCTGTTTTACAAAGTGAGGGCAAGGATGCCTACACGGGCGAGGAACTCGACTGGAGCCTCATCAGCACTTATAACAACGACGACTCGGAGAGTGGAAAACATGCCTACAAGGCAGTTTTTGCCTTATTGCCCACGGTAGACCACATTGATTCCTCGATCTCAAAGTCAGGATTCTGTATCTGTGCATGGCGCACCAACGATGCAAAACATGACTTGTCACACCAAGCGTTTATTGATCTCTGCAAGAAGGTTCTCGAACATGCTGGCCACCGCGTCACGTGACAAACAGCTAAAAGGATCAGAGTAAATTCAGCTCCCGAGCCGACTCAAACCAAAGCAATGGCGCAGAAGGCCTCTTCTGCGCCATTTTCATTTTTGGCTTTTTTTCCGGCCGACCGTAGCATTTCCCCAGACAGCCGGGTGATATCGGGCCGTGCCATGAGGGCCAGACCCCGCCTTATTGGCGCTGGACAAGACTCGCTTTTGACGTCTCGCCACACGCTGTATATAGTTCGTGTATATAGCAACAAGCGGAGCACCGGCATGAGCGCCAGCACTGTCTTCACCAACAACCGCACGCAAGCCGTTCGTCTGCCGGCTGAACTGCGCTTTCCCGACAATGTCCGGAAGGTGGACGTTCGCGCCGTCGGCAACGAGCGCATCATTGCGCCGGCCGATCAGGCCTGGGACAGTTTCTTTCTTGGCGCCCAGCTAGCGAGCGATGATTTCATGGCCGAGCGCGCCAGCCAGGAGCAGCCGGACCGCGAAGCGCTCTGAGCCATGCTGAAATACCTGCTTGATACCAACATCGTCATCTACGTCATCAAGCGCCGCCCGCCGGAGGTGCGCGAGGTTTTCAACGAGCAGCACGGGCGGATGGCGATTTCGGCGATTACGCTGGCGGAACTGGTGCACGGGGCCGAAAAAAGCCAGTTTCCGAGCCGGAACCTGGCGGTGGTCGATGACTTTTGCAGCCGTCTGACGGTACTGCCCTACCCGCCCGAGGCTGCGTATCACTACGGTAGCATCCGGGCTGAACTGGAACGGCAAGGCCGCCCGATCGGTGTCAATGACCTGCATATTGCCGCCCACGCCCGGAGCAGCGGCCTGACCGTCGTCACCAACAATCTTGCCGAATTCGAACGGGTTCCCGGCTTGCTGCTCACCAACTGGCTGGCGCCATCCGGAGGGAGCTAAAACAGGCGCGGGTTCGCCGCTCCCTACTGAATCCGCTGCAAGGCGACCAGTCCGTTTTCGCCGGTGGTCGGGCTGCGGTACTGGCCGCGGAGGTACTGGCCGTCCTGGCTGAGCAGCAGTACGGCCTGATAGGGGGCGCCGTTGACCGTGTAGGAGAAGCTGTACTGGTTGCCCTGGACCATGCCGGCGCCGGCGACGGCGCCATGGACGCTGACTCCCTGGAAGACGACCTGGCCGCCCTGCTCTATGATGCGGTATTTGCCTCCCTCGGCGTCCTGCCAGCCGCCGGTGACCGCTAGCTGGGCGGTGCCCGAGGGCTGCGGGGCAACGTACTGGGACACGGGGCTATCCAGTGGCGCGATGTCCGGCGGGCTCTCCTCGGCGCTGAAGATGGCTATCAGGAAGACCAGTCCACCCACGCCCCAGGCCCATTTTTTCCAGCTTCCGGCAGCCGGTGGCACCGGGGTCGGCGGTAGCGGACCGGGCGGCGGCTTGGGCGCGGGGACGATGCCGAGCGCCTTGTTGAGGGCGTCGACCAGCAAGGTGACGTCGAATTCCCAGCGCTTGTCGGTCAGTTCGAAGGCGTTGCGACGGGCCAGGCGCTTCAGGTCGTCGGGCAGTTCATCGGCGGCCGGCATCGTGGCGCCTTCGACCAGTACCGGGATCACCAGCACGTCGCTGCGCTGCAGAGCCGTGGAAATTTCGAGGCGGGCGTAATCGTTGGCATCGTCCAGCCGACGTCGGCCGGCGGCGTCGGTCATGGTGGACCAGCGCGGCCCGATGATGGCGAGCAGAACGCCGCAGGATTGCAGGGCCCGGCCGATGGCTTCGACGAAATCGACGCCCGGTTCGATGGTTTCGACGTCGCGGAAGATCGGCACGGCGGGCATGTGGTCGCGCAGATGGTCGGCCAGTCGCCCGGCCGCGCTTTGGCTGTCCTGACGGCGATAGCTGATGAAAATACCTTTCATGGCGCTCCCCTCCTCGGTTTCAGCATAGCAATCTTTGGCCGGCGATGCGAGATGACTGGAATTTGCTTTTTGGCCGTTTTTTCGGGCCGACCGTAGCATTGGCCGTCAGCGGGTTCCCAGCGCCGCCTCCCGCGCCAGCATGGCATCTTTCTCGGCCTTGACCGCCGGGTGGTAGCACTCGGCGGGCTGGGCGCCGAGGTGGCCGACGCAGCCGTTGCAGTCGACGCAGTGCGGGCCGGGCTGGTTGTCGCGGATGTGGCGGTAGAAGAAAGGGTCGGCGATGAAGGCGCGGCCGGCCGAGACGGCATCGCACTTGCCTTGGGCGATGGCCGCTTCCATGGCGGCGCGGCTGCGGAAGCCGCCGACGCAGATGACCGGGATGCCGAGCTTTTGCTTGAACTGCGGGGTGTAGTCGAGGTTGTAGCCCTGGCGGCCCGGCCAGAGCAGGTTGGAGGCGAGCGCGACGAGCGGCCGGAAGACCCGGAGCAGCGTGCGGCGCGGCTCCGGCAGATAGTTCATGCTGCCGTCCACCATGTGGCGCAGGCAGCGGCCGAAAGTGCCGCGCACCATCGGGAAGCCGGATTCGTAGTGGCCGACGGAGATTTCGACGGCGTCGAAGCCGGCGCGCTCGAAATGGGTGGCGGCGTCGACCAGGTCGCCGGTCTTCAGACCATCGCGCAGGGGCAGCCAGTCCGAGCCGTTCATCTTGATGATGACCGGGAAGTCCGGGCCGAGGCGGGTGCGGATGGCGGCGAGGATTTCGCGGTGGAATCGGGTGCGGTTCTCCATGGAGCCGCCGTAGTGGTCGCTGCGGCGGTTGGTGTAGGGGGTCAGGAACTGGCTGAGCAGGTAGCCGTTGGCCGAGTGCAGTTGCACGCCGTCGAAGCCGGCGCGCGCGCAGCGCTTGGCGGCGTCGGCGTAGCAGCCGACCAGGCGCTGGATTTCCGGGAGGCTCAGGGCCTGCGGCCGGGTGCCGGTGAGCAGGTCCTTGACGGCGGACGCCGAGTAGGCGACCGGCGACTGGGCGAAGCGCGGGATGACCTGGCGCCCGCAATGGTTGAGCTGGGCGAAGAATTTGCCGCCGTGGGCGTGCACCGCGTCGACGACCTTGGCGAGGCCGGGAATCTTGTTGTCTTCGTCGGCGCCCAGTTGCATCGGAGCCGACTTGCCGTCGCGGCAAACGTAAATGTTGCCAGTGATGATCAAGGGCGTTTCGCCGCGGGCGAGCAGGGTGTAGAAGTCGATCACCGCCTGTGTGGCGTAGCCGTCCGCCGTGGCCCGGGTTTCGGCGGTGGCGGTCTTGAACAGGCGGCCGGGCAGGGTCAGCGAGCCGATGTTGAGCGGCGAGAAAAGGGGGCTGCTTTCGGTGGTCATGACGCGCACCTCCACACATGGACGGGAGCGGCGCCCAGGCGCCGCGGCGAGCGACCGAGTCCGCTCCCGGGTTGGAGCGCGAATATTCCATTGGGTTCAAAACCGGGCCGTCACGGAACTGCCGGCAGCCGCTGCGGTCTCTCCTTGCGAAAGCCGCCCCGCCGCCGGACACGCCGCGGCGACGACGCTTTCCTGCCACGGAGAATTGCCATGCCCAGCCACACCGTCCGCCTGCATCGCGTCCTGCGCACGACCCCGGAACGCCTCTATCGCGCCTTTATCGACCCCGACGCGATGGCCAAGTGGCTGCCGCCCAACGGGTTCACCGGCAAGGTCCATCACCTGGATGCGCGGGTCGGCGGTAGCTACCGGATGTCATTCACCAACTTCACGACCGGCCAGAGCCACGCCTTCGGCGGCGAATACCTCGAACTGCTGCCCAACGAACGCCTGCGCTACACCGACCAGTTCGACGACCCCAACCTGCCCGGCGAGATGCAGACTACGGTTTCCTTCAAGCCGGTGCTCGGCGGGACCGAATTGAGCGTCGTCCAGGAAGGCATCCCGGAAGCCATCCCGACCGAGATGTGCTATCTCGGCTGGCAGGAATCGCTGATCCTGCTGGCCAAACTGGTCGAGGCCGAAGTGACCGAGTAAGGCATGGCCATCGAACACAACCACGTCCGCCCCTCGGTGTAAGTTTCTGATTTTGGCCGTTTGGCGGGGCGAGCCTGGGGCCAGCCTTTGGTTCTATGGCCGTAGCATTCGGAAAAACGGTAGCCCCCGGCATCCTCCAGGCGTAAGATTAGCGTTTTCTAATTTACCTTGGAGCCCGCCATGAAAGCACTACTCCCCGCCGCCCTGCTGATCGCCGCCCTGCCCGCCCTGGCCCAGGATGTCGCCACCCTGACCGCCGAGACGAAGAAGACCGTGCTGCCGGTCGTCCCCAAGGTCGTCGCCGCGATGCAGGAAGCCGTGGCCGAAAAGGGTGTGGCCGGGGCGATCCCCGTCTGCAAGGAGCAGGCGCCGGCGCTGATCAAGGAAAAGCGCCAGGAAACCGGCTGGGACATCCGCCGCGTCAGCCTCAAGACGCGTAATGCCGAACGCGGCACGCCGGACCTCTGGGAAGCGCGCCAGCTGGCCGACTTCAACATCCGCGCCGCCAACGGCGAGAAGATCGACAGCATCGAAAAGGCCGAGATCGTCAGCATCGACGGCAAGCCGGTCTTTCGCTACATGAAGGCGCTGCCGGTCGGCGACGTCTGCGTCAAATGCCACGGTCCGGCCGAGACGCTGGACACCGACCTCAAGGCCAGGCTGGCCGAAAACTACCCGCACGACCAGGCCACCGGCTACAACAAGGGCCAGATCCGCGGCGCGCTGACCGTCAAGCGCCCGCTCTGAGCGGCAACGGGAGGCGCCACTGCGGGCCGCCCCTCGATTTCACCAAGCGGTCAATCGGCCGCCCGCAAGGCCGGACGGTACAAACCTGCCAGCATCTCCGACTGGTGCACACTCAGTCCAAGCAGGATCAGCCCGGTGCCCAGCCACAGGCGCAGGCCGATCTCCTCGCCGTTCAACCAGTGGCCGAGCAGTAGCGCGATGACCGGCGTGACCAGCGTGATCAGCGCCACCTTCGACGTCTCCAGGTGCTTGATCACGTAGTAATACAGCGCGAAGCCGATCACCGACCCGAAGACGCCCAGATAAACGATGGCCGCGCCGGAGCGCAGCGGCACCATGGCCGGCAAGCGGCCGTCGCTCAGCCACCAGACCAACCCGAACAAGGGCAACGATACCGTCAGCGTACCCACCGTGGTCGCCAGCGGCGGGCTGTCGTCGCCGATACGCTTCAACCAGACGAGGCTGCCCGAATAGACGAAGACCGCCGCCAGCAGAGCGGCCAGACCGGCCAGCGCGTGCTCGCTGGCCAGGCTGCCGCCGTTGATGAAAATCGTCGCCAGACCACCGGCGCCAAGCAACATTCCCCCCACCTTGAGAGGCGTCAGGCCGCGCTCGCCAAGAAACACGGCGGCCAGCACCGCAGCCATCAGCGGCGACAGCCCGAACAGCACCGAAATCAGCCCGGAATGCACGTAGCGCGCCCCCCAGTAAGTCAGCGCCATGGCGCCGAACAAGCCGAGGCCGCCGACCAGATAGGCGCGGCGCGCCCGGGCATGCAGCGGAAAGCGGATGCGCCAGACGAGGACGAGCAGCGCGGCGACGACGACGCCGATCGCCATGCGGGCGAATACGGCCAGCGCAAAGCCGGTGCCCTGCGTGCTCCACTGGATGGCCAGCGGCGTGGTGGACCAGATGAGGATGATGCCAAGATAAGCGGCCTGGACAGACATGGGATTCTCCGGATCAACAGGGTTGCGGCGAGGGCGGATGCAGGGCGGCAAACAGCAGGCTGGCCGGACGACGGATGGCAGGGATGACAACTTTCATGGCATTTCCTTTCGACGAGGACAAAAAACAAAAAGGCCGCGGGTTTGAAGTCCGCGGCCTTGGCTGAAATCGGATACTGATTCGACTATTCCACCCCGGCCCCCGGACAAACGGCAACGCGCCACGCACGCAGGACGCGGCGACGCGGAGCAATCAGGGCGGACGGGAAATAGGCGAAAGTCATGCAGCCATTGTGATGGAAATTTGTGCAGCGCGTCAATCGCGGCGATTTTTTATTTTTGGCCTTTTTTTGCCGGCGACCGTAGCATTTGAGCGGCAGCGGTCAATTGCAGGCAACGATGCAGCGGATCTTCGTCGGCAGTCGGGCGATTCGGCCGAGATGGCAGGTGCCATTTTCACCGCCTTGCAAAGGCGAACAAGTCGGCGCAAGCAGGAGATGATCGAGCCTTTCCAGAAATACCGAAAGTGATTGAAGCAGATTGCATTTTTTTTGCAAATTGCAAAGAAACATGGCAAACCGGCGCGCTACAATCGTGCATTTTTTTGCTGCATCGCAAAAACGACAATTCCTACAAAAAACAAAGGGAGACAAAACGTTGAAGATCAATTTGCCGATTACCCAGAAAGAGGTGCCTTTTCCTAAAGGGCGCTATGTCGTTTCGCGAACCGACCTCAAAGGAAGCATTACTTACGCGAACGACACATTTGTCGATCTGAGCGGTTTCTCGCGGGATGAATTGATCGGCAAAAACCACAATCTGGTCCGTCACCCGGACATGCCGGCAGCCGCCTTCCAGAACCTCTGGGATACCGTCAAGGAAGGACGCCCCTGGCGGGGTGTCGTCAAGAATCGCTGCAAAAACGGTGACTTCTATTGGGTAGAAGCCCTGGTCGTACCGGTGCGCAAGGATGACCGGACCATCGGCTACATGTCGGTGCGCACCGAACCCAGCCGCGCCCAGGTTAGCGAGGCAGAAGCACTGTATCGCCAGTTGAACGCCACCAAGGCCGAACTACCGAAACCCGGCTTCTGGCAGCGAACCGCGCTTCGCACCAAGCAGCGTACCCTGCTGGGCATCATCGTTGTCGCCCAGCTCCTGGCGGGCGCCCTACCCTTTGGCGCCACCGATGCAGGCCTCTCCAGCACCGTCGCAGCCTGGGCGAGCTCGATGCTCGCTGCCACGACGATAAGCGCCGCGCTCCTCCTGCTCTTCACGCAGGAGTTCATGATGACCATCATCGAACGCATAGTGGGCCGCCTCGACCATATCGCCCAGGGCGACCTGACCGACGTCATTCCGCTACACCGGGTCGATGAGCTGGGGAAACTGAACGATGGCCTGGTCACGATGCAGACCCATTTCAAGGCCATGCTGGCCGAAATCGCCGAATCGGCCACCGCGGTCGGGCGCAGCGCCACGTACCTGACCCAGGAAATGCAGCGCACACAGGAAGTGACCATCGTGCAGTCGGGCGCGGCAGCCAGCATCGCTGCCTCCGTGGAGCAACTGGTCACTTCGGTGCACGAAATTGCCGGCAACGCGACGCGCGCCTCTGACGCCATGAAAAACACGCAGATGCTGCTGACCACGGCCGGCAGTTCGATGGGAGACAGCCAGCAAGCCTCGTCGAATGTCGTCACCACGGTCACTTCGGCCAGCAATGCGATGGCCGAACTGTTCCAGTCGATCATGGCGATCAACCAGGTCAGCCAGGTGATCAAGGAAATTGCCGACCAGACCAACCTCCTGGCCCTAAACGCAGCGATCGAAGCCGCCCGCGCCGGCGAATCGGGCCGTGGATTCGCGGTCGTTGCCGACGAAGTCCGCAAACTCGCCGAAAAATCGAGCCAGCAGACGACGGAAATCTCCTCCAGCATCCAGAATATTCAGCGCGTAACCCAGATTGCCGTCCAGACGATGGAAACCGCCGGGGAACAGGTGCAGGGCGCCAACAGCGCGCTCAGCACGGCCCGCGATGGCCTGGAGACGGTAGCACAGCAAAATGCCGAGGTCGCCGATCTATCCAATCACATCGCCGGCGGAACCTTCGAACAGTCGGCAGCAGGCGACGAGATTGCGCGGCAGATCGAGGCGATCGCCGGCGGAGTCGATGCCGTCTCGCACGCCGTCAGCGGCGCTGTGGAGCAAAGCCACGAGATGCAAAAGGTATCGGAACACCTGCAACAGCTCATTGCCTATTTCCGCTACATCAAGTGACGGCTGAGCCGGCCCGGCCTCATTCGCAGCCTAGCCGGTGACGGCCGGTCAGCGCCTGCCGGCAATCCCTCCTCACCCGGGCTGACGCCCCGCCAGGCAGGCGATCAGCGCCATCGCCGCCGGGCTCAAGGTTTCCTTGGCCCGGAAGCACAATTGCAGATCGCGCGGCGCCCAGTCGTCGGCGATTTCTACCATCGTCACCCCTTCCACCGCCGCCGAGCGCGGCACCATGCCAATGCCGACCCCGGCGGCGACCATCCGGCAGACGGCGTTGAAGCTGCGCACCTGGATGCGGACGTCGAGACGACTGCCGAGGCGCGCCGCGTGGTTCATCATGAAGGTATGGATAGCGCTCCCGGCGTGCAGGCAGACAAAGGGTTCGCCGAGAACATCGGCGAAGGCGACGGCCGGCTGCCCGGCCAGCGAATGCCCGGGCGGGACGATCAGGACAAGCCGGTCGCGCCGGTAGGGCAGGGTTTGCAGCCCGGCCGTACCGCCTTCGGCGGCGACGACGCCGATCTCGACCTGGCCGGCCGCCACGGCCTGGATGATCGCCGGGCTGGGTTGTTCTTCCAGGCTGATCCGGACGCGCGGATGTTCGCGCAGGAAGATGCCGAGGTCTTCGGGCAGAAAGCAGTTGATGGCGTTGGTGTTGGCGAAGACGGTGACCTGGCTGGTCAGGCCGCTGGCGTAGGGGGCGAGGTCGGCGTGCATCTGTTCGAGCTGGGCGAAGACTTGCCGGGCGTGGCGGAGCAGGGCTTCGCCGGCCGCCGTCGGGGTCAGGCCGCGGGCATGGCGGGCAAAGAGCGGCACGCCGAGCGCTGCTTCGAGCTGGGTCAGCCGGTGGCTGGCCGAGGAGGGGGCGAGGTGCACCGCCTCGGCGGCTCGGGTCAGGCTGCCGGAATCGGCAATGGCGGCGACCAGCCGCAGGTCGGGGAGATCGTAGCGCATGGTTTCGTCCTGAACGAATGCTTGCTTGCGATATTACCAATTGTCCCGGCCAGCAATGGCGTCTTTAATAGGCGCCTGGCAAATATCACCCGGGAACGACTTTGGAAAAATCGAATGCTTATGGCGCAGGACTGGCCTTGCTGGCGGCGCTCGGTTTTTCGCTGAAGGCGATCTTCGTCAAGCTGGCCTATCCCTATGGCGTCGATGCGATCACGCTGCTGGCCTTGCGCATGGGCTTCTCGCTGCCGGTTTTCCTGTGGGTCGGGCTGGCCGGGCAGAAGGCCGGGGCGAGCCTGACGCGCGGCGACTGGGGGCGACTGGTCGCCCTCGGCTGCCTGGGCTATTACGGCGCCAGCATTCTCGACTTCTGGGGGCTGCAATACATTTCGGCCGGGCTGGAGCGGCTGATCCTGTTCACCTACCCGACGCTGACCCTGCTGATCGGCGTGCTGTTTCAGGGCAAGGCCTTCACCCGCCGGCAAGGGGTCGCGGTAGCGCTGTGCTACGCCGGCATCGGCTTTGCGTTCGTCCATGACCTCGGCCTGGGCGAAGCGCGCGACGTGTGGATCGGCGGGGCGCTGGTCTTCGGTTCCAGCGTGTCGTACGCGCTTTATCTGTCGGGCAGCGCGACCATGATCGGCCGGCTGGGCGCCATGCGCTTTTCGGCGCTGGCCATGCTGGTCTCGTCGGCGGTGACCTTGCTGCATTTTTCGGCCTCGCACCCGCTCTCGGCTTTCGTCCAGCCGCTGCCGGTCTATGGCTGGGGGCTGGCGATGGCGGTGTTCGCCACCATCGTGCCGGTCTTTGCCCAGTCGGCGGCCATCCGCCGGGTCGGCGCCGGGCCGGCCTCGCTGTACGGCATGGTCGGGCCGATGCTGACCATCGGCTTCGGCTGGTGGCTGCTCGACGAGCATGTTTCGCTGGCGCAGATGGCCGGTGCGGCGCTGGTGGTCGCCGGGATACTGATCGTCAGCCGCGGGGCAAAAGCTTCGGGTTAGAATCCGGAGCATGATCGGCATCCTCCTCATCACGCATGGCAGCTTCGGCGAGGCACTCATCCAGAATGCCTGCCACGTGCTGAACAAGCGTCCGCCGCAACTGAACCAGCTCGGCATGTCGCCGCAGGATGATCCGCTGGACCAGTTGCCACTGGCGCGCGAGATGCTGATGGCAGTCGACAGCGGCAAGGGTGTGCTGGTGCTGACCGACATTTTTGGCGCTACGCCGGCCAACCTTGCCCTGAAACTGCTCGAACCCGGTCGCGTCGAAGGCCTGACCGGGGTTAATCTGCCCATGCTGCTGCGCGCCCTGACCTACCGCGACCGGGACATGGAAACCCTACTCATGCGCGCCCGCGACGGTGGTCGCGATGGCGTCTTCAATATGCGGGAACACTGAACGAACATGCTGACCCAGGAAACCGAAATCATCAACAAGCTCGGGCTGCACGCCCGGGCTTCCGCCAAGCTGACCCAACTCGCCGGCAAGTTCAAGTGCGAGGTGTGGATGAGCAAGGGCACCCGCCGCATCAACGCCAAGAGCATCATGGGCGTGATGATGCTGGCCGCCGGCAAGGGGGCGAAAGTCACCATCGAAACCGCCGGCGAGGACGAAGCCGAGGCGATGGCCGCGCTGCTGGCCTTGATTGCCGATTATTTCGGCGAAGGGGAGTAAATGAATCAGCGCCCACGCTCGCTTGACTCGCTGCCCCCCGAGGGGGCGTCGACCATTCTTGGGGCGGCCCAGCGAAAGGTCGGGCGATGAGCTTTACCCTGCACGGTCTGGGCGTTTCCGGCGGCATTGCCATCGGGCGGGCGATGCTGATGTCGCACGCGACGCTGGAGGTGTCGCACCTGACCCTGGCGCCGCGCATGGTGGACAAGGAGATCGAGCGTTTCGACGCGGCGATCAAGACGGTCAAGGACGAACTGGTGCAGATGAAGGAAAGCACCGAGCACGCGCCGGCCGAGCTCAACGCCTTCATCGACATCCACACGATGTTCCTGGAGGACCCGGAACTGGCCGAGAAGCCGCGCGAGATCATCCGCGAGCGCCGCTGCAACGCCGAATGGGCGCTGGTCCAGCAGATGGAGCAGTTGGTCGATCAGTTCGAGCAGTTCGACGACACCTACCTTCGCGAGCGCAAGTTCGACGTCGTGCAGGTCGTCGAGCGCGTCGTCAAGGAACTGCTCGGCCGGCCGCGCCGCGCCCAGCTGAAGGCGGCCAAGGGCTCG
>CAIXSK010000469.1 GCA_903922075.1 uncultured beta proteobacterium
ATCGGCAACTTCGGCAAGCTGCTCGCCTACAACTCGCACAATGCCCCGCTGCGCCGCAACGTGACCATCGAGGAAGTCGGCAACGCCGCCGCCTTCATGCTCTCCGACCTGGCCAGCGGCATCACCGGCGAAATCCTTTACGTCGATGGCGGCATGAACACCACCGCGCTGGGCAACGCCGACCCGCTGCCAGCCTGAGGCGCCACCGGCAAAAAGCTACGGTCGCCCCGAAAAAAGGGCAAAAATCCAAAAAACGCCGACACGGATAAAACCGGTCGGCGTTTTTCTTTGGCTCGCGTTATGGCGCGCACAATAAAAAAACGGGCCGCAGCCCGCTTTTTCTGTCGCCCGAAGGCGCTTACTTGTCCTTCGCTTCCAGCGCCGCCTGGTTGATATCGACCTTGTAGCGGCTGCGCAGGGCGGCCAGGTAGAGCTGCACTTCTTCCTGGGCGACCAGGTTGCCCAGTTGCTGCAGCATCGCCTTCTTGCGCGCGGCATCCAGTTGTTCGCCGGCGGTCACCTTGGTCAGCTTGAACAGCGAGTAGCCGGCACCCGGCACTTCGACGCCGGTATAGGACGGCAGCTTGGCCGTATCCATCCGGAACACCGCCTGAGCGGCAGACGGCGGCAGCAGGCGGGCATCGAGACGGGAAACCGCCTTGGCAGCGCCCCAGCTCAGCTTGTCGTCGCCCTTCTTCAGCGCTTCCAGACGGGCCTCGCCATCCTTGGCGGCCAGGGCCTGCGCTTCCTTGCGCTTCAACAGGGTTTCGACCGGTGCCTTGACGCTGTCAAAGGGCTGCAGGGCGGTCGGCTTGTAGTCGACGATGCGCGCCGCGACCAGCGTGTTGGTGGCGATTTCGACCGCCTCGGTATTGCGGCGGTTCTTGACCGAGTCATCGGAGAACAGCGCGGCCAGGACTTTTTCATTGCCGAGCGGGCCGTTGGCCGGGTTGGCCTGGCGGCCGAGCCAGTCGGATTGCTTGACGGTCAGTTTGAACTTGTCGGCGACCGGCTTGAGGCTGTCGGCCTGCTCGTAGACCATATTGCTGAAGGCTTCGGCGGCTTCGGCGAACTTGCGGGCGGCACCGGTTTTCTTCAGTTCGGCCTCGATCTCGGCCTTGACGTCGGCCAGCGGCTTTTCCTTGGCGGCATGGATGCCGGTCAGCTTGATGATGTGGAAACCGAAATCGGATTCGACGACGCCGGAGATTTCGCCGTCCTTCAGCGCGTAGGTCGTGTCCTCGAACGGTTTGACCATCATGCCGCGGCCGAAGAAGCCGAGATCGCCGCCCTTGGAGGCCGAACCCGGGTCGTCGGAATTCTTTTTGGCCAGCTCTTCGAAGGCACCCGGCGTCTTGCGGATCTGCTGGAGCAGCTCCTCGGCCTTGGCTTTCGCCTTGTCCTTGCCGAGTTTTTCGGAGGCGATCAGGATGTGGCTGGCGCGACGCTCCTCGGCCTGGCGGAAACGCTCCTTGTTGCCGTCGTACCAAGCCTTGACCTCGGCATCGGTGACGGCCAGCTGGCTACCGATGGCTTCCATCGACAGTACGACGAACTCGACCTTGGCCTGCTCCGGCATTTCGAACTGCTTGCCGTTTTCGTCGTAAAACTTCCTGGCAGCGTCGTCGGCCAGCTTGACCTTGTCGAGGTAGCTATCGACATTGAGACGAACTTCCATGACCTCGCGCTTTTCGGTCTGCAGCGCCAGCAGGCGGTCGCCGACCGAGCGGGCGACGATGCCGGACTGGCCGACGGCGCCAGCCAGCTGCTGCAGGGTCAGATCCTGGCGCAGCTGCGCTTCGAAGCCAGCCGGCGACATGCCCTGGGCGCGCAAGGCTGCCTCGTAACGTTCGGTGGAGAACTTGCCGTCGACCTTGAAAGCATCGATCGCGACGATGGTCTGGCGCACCGCGTCGTCGCTGGCGAACATGCGCTGCTTGCCAGCTTCGATCAGCAACAGACGCTGGTTGATCATGTCGTCGATGATTGCCTTGCGAGCTTCCGGCTGGTCGAGCATCTTCGGATCGAACTTGTCGCCGAGCTGGGCGCGCAACCGCTCCTGCTGCTCGCGCAGATTTTGCTGAAATTGCTGCTGGGTGATCTTGACGTCGCCGATGGCGGCGACATCGCTGCCGGCACCGGAATTGCGCACGTAGGAATCGACACCGAAGAAGGCGAACGGCAGTGTGATCAGCGCGAGAAAGACCTGGACGATTCTTTTGTTGTTACGGACTGCGTCGAACATGAGCAGAAAAATCCTTGAATGCGTTCAAAAAGGCGGATGCGGCTTGCCAAAAAGGGGCAATGATACCGTAGTTTACGGCCGATAAATTTGATTTACGGGCTGGAGAATATGACGCCCAGGCGGCGCACGGCGTCCTCGATTTCCGGCGTATGCGGATTGCCGCAATTCAGGCGCAGGCAATTGCGGTACATGCCGCTGGGCGAAAACAGTTCGCCCGGCACATAAGCGATGTTTTCGGCGATGGCCCGGTCGTAGAGACGGGTCGTATCGATCGTTTCCGGCAATTCGACCCACAGCACATAGCCGGCCTGCGGCTGGGTGATCCGCGTTGCCGCCGGGAAATGACGGGCGATGGCCTGGCGCATGGCTTCGACCTGCCGCTCGTAGGCCCGGCGCAGGCCGCGCAGGTGACGCTCGTAGGCGCCCGATTCCAGGTATTCGGCCAGCACGTGCTGGGTAATCGGATTGGTCGCGCCGCTGGTCAGCGTTTTTTGCAGGGCGATGGTCGAACGATAGCGGCCGGCCGCGACGAAACCGATGCGCAACGACGGCGTCAGGCTCTTCGAAAACGACGCGCAGAGCATCACGTTACCGGCCTGGTCGAAAGCCTTGATCGGCCACGGGCGTTCGTTGCCGAGATGCAGGTCACCGTAGATGTCGTCCTCGATCACGGCGATGCTGCGCGCGGCGGTCAGGGCCGCCAGCCGGCGCTTGTGCTCGTCGGGCATCACGCAGCCGAGTGGATTGCTGCCATTCGAGACGATCAGGCAGGCGGCGATTCCACCCTGTCGGCTGGCCAGCTCCAGCGCTTCGACCGACAGGCCGGTACGCGGGTCGGTCGGGATTTCCAGCGCCTTCAGGCCGAGCGTTTCGAGCAATTGCAGCATCAGATAATAGGCCGGCGACTCGACGGCAACGGTATCGCCGGGCTTGGTCACGGCGCGCAGACAAAGACCGAGCGCCTCGGTGCAGGAATTGGTGATCACGAACTCGTCCGCCGCCAGCGGCCCGCCCCAGGCCAGCGAACGGCGCACCAGCTGACGGACCAGCGCCGGCTCGTTGATATCGACATGGCTGCCGCTGGCCAGCAAGGCCGGATGGCGCCGAGCGACGCCGGCGTACAGGCGGTGCAAGGCGGCCAGCGGTAGCAGTTCGGAAGCCGGCAGCGCGGCGGCCAGCGGCGCCACGCCGGGGCGCATCCCGGCCTGCAGCACGCGGACCAGACGCTGGGAAATATCGACCGGTATTGGTGCTTCCGGCGTCGGCCGGGCCAGCGGTTCGGCATGCTTTGCCAATGTCCGCCGGACGAAGAACCCGGACTGCGGCCGGGCCTCGACCAGCCCCCGCTCCTCCAGCTGGCGCAGCGCCTGGACCACGGTCGACACCGACAGGCGCCGCTCCCTGGCCAGACGGCGCACCGACGGCAGGCGGTCGCCCTGGCCGAGCACGCCGCCGGCAATCATCCCGGCCAGCTCGCCGGCCAGCTTTTCGTAACGCAAGGTTTCTTCGTTCATGGCCCACCGATACAGATCGTGTGTCGAATTACCAGTACAGTTCTCAAACAATCAAACTGTATCGATCACAATTTAACTTTATTGAGACTGTATCACCGAAAACCGGCAGCCTACACTGCACCCATTGATCAATGCGGAGCGCACCATGAAAATCGATCTTGGTTCTGGCGAACTCTGCCTGCGGCACGGCGAACCGCTACGCCTCGTCCGGGCCGCAGGGCTGCGTGTCGATTGTCTGGCCGGAAACATCTGGATCACCGTCGCCGGAGAGCCGGCCGATGTCTTCCTGCGCGCGGGCGAGTGCTACCGGATCAAGAAGCGGGGTGTGGCCTTGATCGAAAGCATCGGCGAAGGACGGGTGCATCTTGAAATGGCGCAGCCAGCGGCCGCCGGCTGGGTCGACCGGCTGCTCCGGCAGCAGCCCCCTGTCGGCGGGATTGAGCTCAGTCGAACAGGCCGGGCTGCATCGGCACCAGGTTTTCCTGCTTGACGGTCAGGCGGACCGGCACGCCCTGGCGGCCGATGGCCTCGACCACCATCCGCCCGCCGGAGGCTTCAGCGATGACCCGGACGTTGCGGGCGGTCTTGCTGCTCCGCCCGCGATAGGCGGCGACGGTACCGGCATTGGGCAGCCAGTGGGCTTTGGCTCGGGACATGGCGCGCGGCTCCGTGTGTTCTGGACGTATCAAGGCTAACTCCTATCAGGCAAAAATCGAATACTGTACATCCATACAGTTATCGGTTATTGTTCGCCCATCGCCACGTTACTGGCTATCCATACAGTTACCAACCACCCTTACCGGAGGTCATCACCATGGAACGCATACAGAAGCTTTTCGAACTGCTGGCCGGCATTTCCGCCGAAGAAGATGCCCGCCTGGCTCGTGCCAAAGCCATCTTCGAGGCGCCGTCACCCGACGTCTCGGCGCTGCAGATTCCCGCCTGCTGGCGCCGCAAGCAACGCATCGGCCAGCGCGCTTAACGACACTCAACGACCCGACATCGACTCGTGCAGAATCTGGAAGGATTTTGATTTTTGGCTTTTTTTCCGGCCGACCCTAGGGCCAGCCGTTGATTTTCTGGTCGTAGCATTCCAGCGATGGCGGGCTGCCCCACGGCAACACCGCCTCGACGACCGGCACAGCGCGCCGTATCATCGGAAAACCCCCCAAGGTCGATGCCGTGAACACTGCCCTATACCACTATCTCGATCAACGCGTCGGTCTTTTCGTCGGCGATCTCACCGACCACGCCGTCGACGCCATCGTCAACGCTGCCAACAGCAGCCTGTATGGCGGCGGCGGGGTCGATGGCGCGATCCATCGCCGCGGCGGCCCGGCCATCCTCGACGCCTGCCGCGCCCTGCGCCGCAGCGTGTGGCCCGACGGGCTGCCGGTCGGCCAGGCGGTGATCACCATCGGCGGCGAACTCCCGGCCCGTCACGTCATCCATACGGTCGGCCCAATCTGGGGCCGGCACGGCGGCGCCGAAGCCAAGCTGCTCGCCGATTGCTACCGCAACGCAATCGAACTGGCGGCCAGCCTGGGGTTGCACAGCATCGCCTTTCCCGCCATCTCGACCGGGGTTTACGGCTATCCACCGGCGCAAGCGGCGGCCGTCGTGTCGCGCACGCTGGATGCCGTCCTGCGCGAGCAGGCAGGCATCGCCGAACTCAGGTTGGTTTTTTTTGATACCTGGCAACTCGACATCTTTGTCGCCCACCAGCAATTTGCCGGCTGATCCGACGCCTAACCCCTTGCCGATAAACGCCCCTGCGGCATAATTCAGCCTGCGGCGAGAAGCGGCAATCAAGCCGCCCGCCATCAACCACCCGGAGAACCAACTCATGAAGCGTATCGATATCGATGGCGCCATACGCTTGCACACCCTCTGGCGACGCCAGTTCATGAACGCGTTCGCCGGTGGCGACTACGCCGACATGCCACTCTCGGAGCATCGCGGCTGCACCCTGGCCCAGGCTCTGGCCAACGTCGAGGGCGCCGACATGCGGCAACTCGTCACCATCCACGACCGCTTCCACGCCATCGCCAACGACATCATCGACCTCAGCAACAATGGCCTCGGCGACTCGGCCGACCTGCTGCTGCCCGAGCTCAACGAAGCCTCGCACCTGCTGGTCGGGCAACTCGACAAGCTACGCGAACTGCGCGACTGCTGAAGCCAGGGGGCCGCGGCCGACAGAGCGCCGCGGTCCTGGCAAAAACGATCGGCTCAGGTGCGGTCGTCCGGCAAAAAAATGGCGCGGTACAAATCCGCGCCATTTTCGTTGACCCGCAGCGCCGCCCCTACGGCCCGTGATGGGCCACCAGTTCGAACAGATCCTTTTCCATCTCGCTGTTGTTCGCCGAAACCATGGTTCGCTGCATCCGCACATAGCGCTTGACCTGCGGCGCATACCAGATGGTGTAGCGCACCCGCACAGGCTCGACCTGCAGTGTCGCCGGCGACCCAGTCTGCCGCCGGTTGCTCCACACCTCGACCTTGAAGGCGTCGAAAGTACCGGCCGGAACACTGACCGATTCACGACCAAGGACTTCGAATCGTGACTGCCAGTCCCGCCATTGCGGATCGTAGTCCGGCGTCGGCAAAGCACTGAGCGATTCCAGGCGGGCCAGATCGACATAGGCCCCGAGGTAAGGGCTGAACTCCATGCCGATAGCGGTCCACGCGACGAAATCCGGTTTGCCGCCGCGCGATCTCCGCTGCTCCGCAGCACTGGCACCATCCGCCACCTGCAACTCGTCGGTCACCAGGCTATCGGCCACGGACCGGACGACTATTTCAAAGCGCTGCCTGAAACTGGTCGGCCACTTGCCCGAGGCCTTGTACACCCAGCGCTCCCCCTTCATCGGCAAGGCAGCCAAGGCAATTCCCGGCCCGCCCGGTGCCGCCACAACGCTGCGCGGCACCTCGGGCTGAGCGGCGGGAGCAGCGTCACTCGGCGCCACCGAAAGCACTTTGCGAACCGTCTTGCCGCCGTTGCGGGCAAGCAGCGTGAAATTGGTCGGGCCATCGATCCTCACGTCGACGCAATCCTCAGTCAGATTGCGCAACTCGCCAGGGCGCGGCAACAGGCTCAGGCTCTCGGCGTCGCTGACCCGATAGCACAGACGCGCGCGGCGGGCCGCCGCTTCGGCCTTGAATTCGCGAATCAGCGGCGCCGTAACGGCTGTTGCCAGGTGATTTTCCGGCTTGACCTCGGGGGCCGGCACGGTAGCAGACGGGGCAGCCGCCGACACGGCCGGCGCTTTTTCCTCAACCACGGGCGCCCGTTCGGGTTGGGCAACCGGCCGCGGCAGCTTGGCCACGGGGGCCTCTGCCGTCTTGCCCGCGACCGGAGCCTCGGGAGCCGTTGCCGGGGCGCGCTCGCCCTGCCCCAGCCACAGGCCGATCCCGGCCAGCAGTGCGATCACCGCGAGGGCAGGCACAATCCAGCGTTTCCCGGCACCGTCCTCCCCCCGCCCCTGATCGTCGGGCGCAGAGGTCTTCTTCTCGCTGCCCGCCGCGCCTTTGCCACCTAGTCCGGGCCCGGCCGGTACTGCATCCTTCGGCTTGGGCTCCTCCGCTACCGGATCGGTCGACGGCACCTTGAGGATGCCCTCCAGCGTATGGATCAGCTCCCCGGTCGAGGCTTCCCACTGCTTGTGGTTGATTTCGATCGCCTGGCGCCGGGTCAGCGCCTTCAGGTCGTCCGGCAGATCGGCGGCAAGCGGCATCACGGCACCACCGACCAGCACCGGTACGACGCGGATGCCACGCTGCAGCGCGGAGCCGGTTTCCAGGCGGATGAAATCGTTGGGGTCGTCAAGCCGGCGTCGGCCGGCGGCATCCGTCGAAGTCGTCCATTCGTCGCCGATGACGGCAATCAGCACGCGGCAGGAACCGACCGCTTCCTCGATGGCGACCACGAAATCGAGTCCTGGCTCGATCCCCTCGACATCCATGAACACCCGCTCGGCGCCAAAGTGGCCGGCCAGACGGTCGTACAGGCGACCGGCATAACCCGCCGAGTCGTCGCGTCGATAGCTGATGAATATGCCGTCCATGCCAGACCGCCCCCTTTCATCACAGGCCGCCAATCGCCGCTACCTGATGTAGCGCCGGCACCTGCCATGCAGCATGAGGCATCGCCGGGCGGGGCGCAAGGCACCCGCACCCCGACAATCGTGATGCGCCCTCAACAGAGGACGGCAATCCGGCCGGGAAGTTCCCGCCGGATTATGCAAATGGCTTCCGGCCGATCAGCCGACCCAGCGCCGCGCGTTGCGGAACATGCGCAGCCACGGGCTGTCCTCACCCCAGTTTTCCGGGTGCCAGGACATCTGCACGGTGCGGAAGACGCGCTCCGGGTGCGGCATCATGATCGTGAAGCGGCCGTCGGCCGTGGTCACCGCGGTCAGGCCACCCGGCGAACCGTTCGGGTTGTACGGATAGACC